>NZ_PYME01000017.1:0-142080 GCF_003025515.1 Photobacterium gaetbulicola
GCTCCTAGTACGAGAGGACCGGAGTGGACGAACCTCTGGTGTTCGGGTTGTGTCGCCAGACGCATTGCCCGGTAGCTAAGTTCGGAATCGATAACCGCTGAAAGCATCTAAGCGGGAAGCGAGCCTCAAGATGAGTCATCCCTGAACCTATAAGGTTCCTGAAGGGTTGTTGGAGACTACGACGTAGATAGGCAGGGTGTGTAAGCGTTGTGAGGCGTTGAGCTAACCTGTACTAATTGCCCGTGAGGCTTAACCATACAACACCCAAGGGGTTTTAGCGGACTCCACGAACACTTGGATGAGTGTTGAGAACATCAGCTTTCTAAGATTGTAAGAATTTTGCTTGGCGACCATAGCGCTGTGGACCCACCTGATCCCATGCCGAACTCAGTAGTGAAACGCAGTAGCGCCGATGGTAGTGTGGGGCCTCCCCATGTGAGAGTAGGACATCGCCAGGCTTCCAATTTAGTGCGGAGTGGTAGTTCAGTTGGTTAGAATACCGGCCTGTCACGCCGGGGGTCGCGGGTTCGAGTCCCGTCCACTCCGCCACTTATTAAGAAGCCTCGTCGAAAGACGGGGCTTTTTTACATCTGTCGGTTATGTTCGCCTTGTTGGCGAATGAGTCCCGCTGGTGCGCCAGCCCGGCCCTCCGCCAATCATTAAGTCCCTAGCAGCAATGCTGGGGACTTTTTGTATGTGCAGTACAGAGCGGTAGTTCAGTTGGTTAGCCTATTAACCTTGAAGACAGCGGCCTGTCACGCCGGGGGGCGCGGGTTCGAGTCCCGGTCGTGTGCGACCCCAGCCCTCCGCCACTTATTAAGTCCCTAGCAGCAATGCTGGGGATTGTTCGTATGCACAGTACAGCTATTTTAGCTTTTTGACTATAATGCCACAAAAGCTGCGCGTGAATTTAAGTTGTTTAAAATCATATGCTTACTTGAGGTTTGGTGACGGCCAAGTTTAGGTTTTTCTTCTTGTGCAGCAAAAGGGATATTTTACTTCCGGGAGCTGAACGAAGGACGGTGTTTCATTTCGGCAGGCTGTCCGAGTCTGGCTCTCGCTGTCTTTTCCGATAACCGCTAAAATAGCCTTTCAGATTAATCCCTATTTGTAACCCTTAGTTAGTAATAAAAGGTATGGCCATGACAGCGCCCCATAATGACACCACCCATGTAGACAGCGATCTGCTTACTGAGATTGCCATCGCCTATTATCAGGATGGGGCTACCCAGGAAGAAATCTCCAAGATGTTTGGGATGTCTCGTGCCAAAGTCGGCCGTTTGCTGCGCCGTGCCAGAGACGAGGGGGTAGTTGAAATTACCGTGAAGTATCACCCGGTATTTAGTGAGAAACTGGAGCAGCAGCTGGTAGATCGCTTTAATTTGAAGCGGGCGCTGATTGCCCTTGATCAGCCTGATGATGAAAGCCAGCGTCAGCAGGTGGCCAGCCTGGTGTCGAGTTATCTGTCCTCCATACTGACCGATGATATGGTAGTCAGCGTCGGTCAAGGACGTAATATTGCCTCAATCGCCAGCCATGTCGGGGTTGTTCCTCACCGTAATTGCCGCTTTGTCTCGGGGATTGGGGGAACTCACCGCTCCGGTAATGCGATCAATGCCGATCATATCTGCCGCCAGCTCGCCAAGAAATACGATGGCATCAGTGAGACTTTGTATGCGCCAGCCTATGTGGAAGATATCAAGGTAAAAGAAGCCTTTATGAAGAATGGTACGGTGAAGGAGACCCTTGATCGGGCAAGGCGCGCTGATGTGGCACTGGTTGGTGTCGGGGATATGAATGAGAACAGCCACATGGTGAAGTTGGGCTGGTTTACCCCTCAGGAGATCGTCGAAGCTAGGATCCGCAAAGGAGTGGTAGGTGATATCGCCGGTTATGACTTTTTTGATAGCCAGGGCCTACGTGCCGATACCATGATGAGCGACAGGGTGATCGGATTGACGATGGAAGAGCTGCGCCATATACCGACAGTTGTGGTAACCGCTGCCGAGAACAGTAAGGCACTGGCCCTGCTCGGTGCACTGCGCTCTGGTGTGGTTGATGTACTGGCAACCAGCGTCAGCAATGCCCTGACCATTTTGAATCTGGATCAGCAGATGAAATAAAGATCGCCATCTTGTTTGCCGATCCTAAATGATCAAGCTGCCTGCGGGCAGCTTTTTTGTGGCTTGCTATGCTCAAAAGTATGCGGATAAAAAAGTGACAAAAGGAACAGATAGGCATGAGGTACTTTTTTTCCCTATTGCTGGGTATTGCGTTGGGCTTGCCGGTATCTGCCAGCCCGTGGGAAACTGTGAAGGTTCCGAGTCAGGGCGAGTCGGAGTCGATTGGTACATACAATAACGGTTGTCTAGCAGGTGCCGAACCTTTGCCGTTAGAAGGGGAAGGGTATCAGGTGATGCGATCGCAGCGAGGGCGATATTATGGTCACGAGTCGATGATCCGTTTCCTTCATGATTTATCAAACAGTGTTCATAAATTGGAGTTGGGTCAGTTGCTGGTCGGTGATATTGCGATGCCAAGGGGCGGACGTTTCTCATCGGGACATAACAGCCACCAGACCGGGCTCGATGCGGATATTTGGCTTAAGCTCAGCGATGGCCCTCTTAGCGAGGAAGAGCTGATTGATGTCCAGCCCTTGCCCATGGTGCACATCAAGCAATACAAGATAAACAAGAAAAACTGGGGGGAGCAACAAGCCTTGATGGTCCAGTTGGCTGCAGCGGATGAGCGGGTCGCCAGAATATTTGTCCATCCGGTGATTAAAGAGCAGCTGTGCCAGCGGGAATGGACAGATAGGACTTGGCTACAGAAAGTCAGGCCTTGGTGGGGGCATTATTACCACTTCCATGTCAGATTGCATTGCCCTGACGGGGACAGCAATTGTAAAGCACAACCCGCACCACCAGCGGGTGATGGGTGTGGTGCCGAGCTTGCTTCTTGGAAACCTAAGCCAAAACCGAAAAGGGAAAAAGTTGCCAAGGTGAAGAAAAAGCCCAAAGCAAAGCCCATTCCGCCATCACAGTGCTTGGCCCTGCTTAGAAAACCGAGTGAAGGGCCAAACTGAAGAGACAAAAAAAGCGCCTTTCGGCGCTTTTTCTTTTATGCCAATCCCTGCAGGGTGACAAATTTTTCGAACAGGGCTTCTTCTGTCTCGATGTTGTCGGGATCGGTAATGATACAGTTGGTGATCGGACACACCGACTGGCACGTCGGCTTGTCGTAATGTCCTTTACACTCGGTGCATTTGTCCGGGTCGATTTCGTAGATTTCGGCCCCCATGGTGATCGCCTCGTTCGGACACTCGGGATCACACATGTCGCAGTTAATGCACTTACTGGTAATAAGTAGTGCCATGGCGATTACTTACCGTCTTTTGGTGCGTGTGGGTTACGGGTGTTCTCACCTGAGTTTAGGTTACGCATCAGTAGGCCGTATGCCAGATCCATATCTTCTGGTACTGGGATAAACACGAAGTGGCCGTTACCCTTGGCGTCAGTTACCGCTTCAGACTTGCGGTTTTCCATCGCTTCAAGGGTGAAGATCACGTTGCCCTGCGGCGTCATTAGCTCAAGGCTATCACCAACTACAAACTTGTTCTTCACTTCGACTTCAGCCAGATCGCCACGGCGCTTACCGGTGAACTCACCCACGAACTGCTGGCTGTCAGAGATTGAGTAGCCATAGTCGTAGTTCTGGTAGGCATCATGGGTGTGTCGGCGCAGGAAGCCTTCGGTGTAACCACGGTGGGCTAGGCTTTCCAGAGTACCCATCAAACTTTCGTCGAATGGCTTGCCAGCAACAGCGTCATCAATCGCTTTACGGTAAACCTGTGCAGTACGGGCACAGTAGTAGAATGACTTGGTACGACCTTCGATTTTCAGCGAGTGAACACCCATCTTGGTCAATCGCTCGACGTGCTGGATAGCACGAAGATCTTTCGAGTTCATGATGTAGGTGCCGTGCTCGTCTTCGAACGCTGCCATCTTCTCTTCCGGACGGTGCGCTTCGCTTAGCAGTACCACTTCATCGGTTGGCTTGCCGCGGCCGATTGTTGTCTCAGGGCGCTCGTCCTGTACTTCGATAGCCTGGGCATCGCTAGGGTTGAATTCTTCAACGATCTGGCCGGCGTCGTTTTCAGTGCCTTTTTCCACTTTGTATTCCCAGCGGCAGGCATTGGTGCAGGTACCCTGGTTAGGGTCACGCTTGTTGATGTAGCCAGATAGCAGGCAGCGGCCAGAGTAAGCCATGCAAAGTGCACCGTGGACGAATACTTCCAGCTCGGTGTCAGGGCAGTGCTCGCGGATCTCTTCGATTTCTTCCAGAGACAGCTCGCGAGAGACGATCACGCGCTCGACGCCATTGGCGGCCCAGAACTTCACGGTTGCCCAGTTGACGGCATTGGCCTGAACCGACAGGTGGATCGGCATCTCAGGGAAGTTCTCACGCACCATCATGATAAGACCTGGGTCAGACATGATCAGTGCATCCGGCCCCATTTCCACAACAGGCTTCAGATCGCGGATAAAGGTTTTCAGTTTCGAGTTATGCGGCTGAATGTTACATACCACGTAAAGCTTCTTGCCCTGGGCATGCGCTTCGTCGATACCGATCTTCAGGTTCTCGTGGTTGAACTCGTTGTTACGAACGCGAAGGCTGTAACGTGGCTGGCCGGCGTAAACAGCATCTGCACCGTAGGCAAATGCGTAGCGCATGTTCTTCAGGCTGCCCGCAGGCGATAACAATTCAGGTTTAAACATAGCTCTTATATTCCAGTGTCTGATTGCAAATCAGGCCGTATCGCAGGGGGATACGGAGTTGAGGCGGGATTTTACTGTGATCTACCCCTCAATAGCAATGTTATTGCCGAATTAGGCAAAGTTTAGTCGTTGGTGACTGTAAACAGTTGATTAGAAGGTTTCACTGCAGGGGGGCATCAGGTGGTTTAATTGTATTGCGAGGGGGGAACGAGATAGGCAGAGAATGTGGCATCGAGTAACTCAGTGCCACAAATATACATGCTGACTAAGCTTTGGCTTCTAGGCCGCCTAGTACTTCGAACAGATTCGGCAAGAAAGCAGAGAATTCGCCAGCCATCAGTGATAGATCGGCATCGATACGCTGGGCCATTTCATCGCGGTCGATATCGTCGTTCTGCTCTTTCAGCTCGTCGGAGAACTTCAGGCGCTTGATGGACAGATCGTCAGCCAGTACGAAATCGATGCGGTCCTGCCAGTTGATAGACAGCTTGGTCACCAGCTTGTCGGCTTCGATGTGGGCCATGATTTCATCGCTTGATAGATCCTGCTGCTTACAGCGGATCACACCGCCATCTTCCAAAATGGCTTTCAGCTCCGCTTCTTCGCCGATGGTGAAACCGTCAGGTGAGGTGTTCGAGCGTACCCACTCGGTCATAGTCAGCTCGGCAGGTTTTTCTGGTGTGACCGGGATAACTGGCAGGCTGCCGATAGATTTGCGCAGTAGCGCCAGCAGATCTTCGGCTTTCTTGAAGCTACCAGCATCAACCAGTACATAGCCTTCTTTTGGCATGATCAGTGCGTAGGTCTGGCTCTTGCGGCTGAAGGCACGCGGCAGCAGATCCATCACGATTTCATCTTTGATGGTGTCTTTTTCGCTTTTCTTCAGCTTGCGGCCTTGCTCGGCTTCCTGGGCCTCTACTTTCTCGTTCAGTGTCTCTTTGATCACTGACGCCGGCAGCATCTTTTCTTCTTTGCGCGCACAAATCAGGATGTTGTCACCAATTACATGGGTGAACATGTCGCCGTGCTTACCCAGCGCATGAACCCAGCCAAACTTTTGCTGATCCTGGCTGCCACACGGGGTGAAGCGGAACTCTTCCAGCTGTTTTTCCAGTTGGTCAGGATTGAGGTCGATCTCGCGGCTGAAGCGATAGGTAAGTACGTTTTTAAACCACATCATGGCTGTTACAAATCCTTGGTTGTGCATTTGGCTGTCAATCTTATTGCATTGGTCGGCTTTTGTCTTAAGTTTTCGTGCTCTGCTGCTTGGGCATACCGCAAAGTGCGGTACAATCCTAACAAGTGTTTCCATAACGGCATATCGACCGCAATGAAGATCCTCCATACCTCAGACTGGCACCTGGGTCACCAGCTGCACGGTTATAACCGCGATTTCGAGCACCAGGCATTTCTTGATTGGCTGGCGCAAACCCTTGAACAAGAGCAGGTCGACGCCCTGCTGGTGGCCGGTGACATTTTTGATACCGCCAACCCGCCGGCGAGTGCCTGGCGGATGCTGTACCGTTTCTTGGCCCGAATGGCGAAAAGTATGCCGGCGTTGAATGTGGTGATGATCGGCGGCAATCACGATTCGCCGAGCAAGCTGGATGCCCCGCATGAACTGCTCAGGGCATTCGACCTGCACATCGTCGGTGGCATTCATCGTCTTGCCGACGGCGAGCTGGATACCGAGCGGATGCTGGTCCCGCTGACCAACAAGGCGGGTGAGCAAGCTGCCTGGGTACTGGCGGTGCCGTTCCTGCGCAGTGCTGATTTGCGAACTGAAGATCTGGATGAAGAAGATGATCGCCTGATCAAAGGGGTGGAGACTTTGTATGACGAGGTGACCGAGGCGGCGCGCCAGCTTCAGCAGCCGGAACAGGCGTTGATTGGCATGGGCCACGCCTACATGGCCTCGGGCAAGCTGTCGGAAATGTCCGAGCGCAGGGTGCTCGGGGGGAACCAGCACGCTTTACCTGCCTCGATCTTTGCCGATGATATGGCATACGTGGCGCTGGGCCACCTGCATTTGGCCCAGCGTGTGGCGAAGAAGGAACAGGTGCGTTACAGCGGCTCGCCGCTGCCGCTGTCGATGTCTGAGCGGGGATACAACCATCAGGTGGTATTGGTGGAGCTCGATGGCGCATCGGTCGCCAGCATCGCGCCGCTGTCCGTGCCGCGTGCCGTCGATATGCTCAAGGTGCCATCGTCTCCGGCACCGCTGGAGCAGGTACTCGAAGAGCTCAAAGCGCTGGATGTGGATGAGCGTCCGCGAGAAGAGCAGCCGTTTTTGGAGGTGCATATCCAGCTGGATACACCGCAGGCGCTGCTGCGGGAAAAAGTGCTCGAAGCGTTGGCTGGCAAGGCGGTCAGGCTGGCCAAGATCACCCCGCATTACTTGCAGCAACAAGCACAGAATGGCCTGGGACAGCGCCGTCTTTCCGATGTTACGCCGCAGCAGGTATTCAGTTTGAGCTGGAGCCAGAAGTATCAGGGCGAACCGGATGAGGCGATGGCGGCGGCTTTTGAGAGCTTGCTGATTGCCGTGGAAGATAGCGACGCTGTCGAGTCATAAACTTAGCCAAGAGAAGAAAGAGAATAACGATGAAAATCTTAGCGCTACGTGGTGAAAACTTGGCCAGCCTACAGCAGCCATTTGAGATTGATTTTGCCGGCGGCCGCCTGGGCGACGCGGGCTTGTTTGCCATTACCGGCAAAACCGGGGCCGGTAAATCGACCTTGCTTGATGCGATCTGCCTTGCTTTGTATGACCGCATCCCCCGTTTGCAGTCGAACAAGAAAAATGACGCGGAAATCGGCCGCGATGGCGACAATGGCCGGATCAAGGCCAACGATGTCCGCAGTATCTTGTCCCGCGGCAAAGCCGAAGGTTATGCCGAGGTTGATTTTGTGGCCAATGACGGCAGTCATTGGCGGGCCCACTGGCATGTCCGCCGGGCGCGCGGCCGGGCCGATGGCCGTATCCAAGCCTCGGAGCAGTGGCTGGAAAGCCTCGAGACCGGCCAGCGCTTTGCTGGTAAGAAAGCCGAGTTGCAGGCGGAAGTCGAACGTTTGGTCGGTCTGTCTTTTGAGCAGTTCCGCCGGGCGGTGATGCTGCCCCAGGGCGAGTTTGCCGCATTCCTCAAAGCGGGGGCGGATGAGCGCGCGGCCTTGCTGGAGCGAATGACCGGCGGTGAGATCTACGGCCGACTGTCGATGGCGGCTTACGAGCGGGCACGGGACGAAAAGCAGAAACTCGACGCCCTGCAGGCCCAGCTTGGTGATATTGAGCTGCTTGATGATGAGCAAAAAGCGCAATTGACCGGGCAGTTGGCGGTGCTCAAGCAGCAGCTGGAGCAGTGGGAGCAGTCAATCAATGCGTTGGCCCAGCATCACCAGGCGCTGCAAGTCCAAGCAAGACTGCATCTGCAGCAGCAGGAAGCCGAGCAGGCGTTGGTTAAAGCCGAGGAGCAACTTAAAGAGGCCGCTCCTCGTCAGGAGCAGCTGAAACAAATTGCCAAAGTCCAACCTGCCCGCAGTGACTTCTCCCTGTTGCAGCAAACCCAGCTGCAGCTGAGCAAGTTGCAGGCATCGCTCGCCAGGGCGACAGAGGAGCTGGCTCAGCACAAGCAAGGCTTGTTAGGGGCGGACCGCCGCGTACAGAGCACCAAACAGGCACTGGCGACAGCCAAGCAGCACTGGGATGATTTGGCGCCGAAACTCAAGCAGGTCGCGTTGCTCGATGAGCAGCTAGCGGCCGGGCAGCGTCAGCTGGCCGAGCTGGATACCGATCACCAACAGCAGCTCAAGCTGTTTAATGAACATCAGCAGGCCACAGAGCAGAAGAAACGCCAGCGCCAGCAGTTGCAGCAACGCCATCACCAGTTGGCGATGGTGCTTGAGCAAAACCGCGAGCTGGCCGGCGTTGCTGAGCAGTATCAGCCGGTACTGGACAACCTGGATCAGTACTTGTCCGCTCACCGGACACTGGCGACATTGTCGCGAGAAAAGCAGCAACTGCAGTTCGAGCAGCAATCCCATGACCGCAATGCGGCTATGCTGGAGGCCCAGCAAAAAGAAGTGGCAGGCCAACTTGACGCGGTCAACAAGGTGCTGGAGGAGCTCAAGGTCGAGCAGCAAGAGCAGGCGATTGCCGATAGTCAGAAACAATTTGCCAGCAAACAGGCCGAACTCGATGTCCTGCGTCAGGCGATGTCGGGGACCAAAGAGTGGTCGACTCTGCTCGAGCAGGTGGAAAAACTCAAGGCCGAGCATCAAGAGCTGAACCAGCTCAAGCAGCAGACCGAAGCCCGCCTCGAGGCGCTGGTACCGGACATGGATCAGCTCTTTGCCCGTTATCAAGAGGCTGAGCAGCAACTGCAGCAAAGCATGGCGGTGGTGAACCTGAATGAGTACCGCAGCCATTTGAAGCCAGACTCTCCTTGCCCATTGTGCGGCTCTCTCGAACACCCTTATGCCGAGCAGCATCCTGTTGTGGAAGGCTTGCTGCACAGCCAGCAGCAGCGCTTGCGTGAGTTGCAGCAGCAACTGCAAAACGGCGAGGGTGAGCGCCGCCACTTACAGCAGCAGTTGCCGCAATGCCAGCAACGGCTGGCAGTGATTGATAATGAGCTGGCTCGTTACCGGGCCTACAGCGATCAGATTGTCAACCAGTTGCTGGCGATGCTTGAGCAGGCCGAGTTGTCGACCTCGCTTACCGCCGAGGCTGGCAGTGACCACCTCCATAACCAGCTGGTTCAATGGCAACAGCAGGCGGAGCAGGCATATGCCGAGATCCGGGCCTTGCAGCAGGGAATGGAAACTGCCCAGCAGCAGCTGCAGCAGGGACGTCAGTTGCAGTTCCAGCGTCAGCAGCTGCAACAGGCGGAAGCCGAAATTAAAGAACATGTGCACCAGCAGTCGCAGGCGGAAACTCAGCGCACCGAACGGCTGCAGTCGATTGAGCAGCAGAGCCAGACCCAGCAGGATATCCTGTCTTCGCGTGGCGAAGCCCTGAATGAGCAATACGGTAACGATCAGTGGCTTGATATGCTGCGCCAGCACGGTGCCGAACAGTATATCCAGCAGCTCAAGCAGCAGGTGGAGCAGTACCTGTCTAGCCATAAGGCGCAGCAAGAGGTGGAGCGAGAGCTGCATGAGCTGGCCCCGCAGCTTGCCGAGCTGGAAGCGAGTATGGCGGCGAGCTACAAACAGGCACTCGAAAAGCAGCAAAAAGCCGAGCAGTTGCAGCAGCAGGTTCAGTCTTTATGGCAGCAGCGTGTCGGCTTGTTCGGCGAACAGGCAGCCGATGCGATTGAGCAGCAAGCACAAATGGCCTTGTCTGAAGCTCAGCAACAGCATGAGCAAGCCGAGCAGGCACAGCGCCAGGCTGGGGAAACCATGGCGGCAGCGACGGCTGCCCTGGCAGGCCTGCAGCAGCAAGAAAAGGAGCTGTCGGCGGAGCATCGCCAGATTGTCCATAACTGGCTGGGCTGGCAGGACAAGTTGGCGCTCAATGAGCATCAGCTGATGCAGTTGCTCAGTAAGGACGAAGCCTGGCAGTCCCAAGAGCAGGCGGCACTCAAGGCCCTTGATGATGCCCGTACCGAGGCAGCCACCCGGGTGCAGGAGCGTGCTGCTGCGATTGCCCAGCACCAAGCGGCGGCTGAGCAGGCCGAGCAGTGGTTTGCCGGTCACCAAATCGATCCGGCAGCGTTATCTGTCGATGAGGATCCTGTGCGCCAGCTGCGCGAGCAGTGGAGCGCGGAAAAACAGTCTTGCGATGAACAGATCTTCCAGTTACGCCAGCGCTTGGCGATGGCCGAACAAGCCTTGCAGCAGGCTGGTGAGCTGACCGAAAAAATGGCCGCGCAGCAAAAGCAAACCGAGCTGTGGCTGCAAATGAGCGAGCTGATTGGGTCGGCAACGGGCAACAAGTTCCGTACATTGGCCCAGGGCTTGACCCTGCAGCAGCTGGTGATGCTGGCCAATCAGCACTTGCACGATCTGGCGCCACGCTACGCCTTGCAGCCCGTGCCGAACAGTCCGTTGGCCTTGCAGGTCGTCGACCATGACATGGGCGATGAAGTGCGCAGTGTCGAGTCGTTATCCGGTGGTGAAAGCTTCCTGGTGTCGCTGGCATTGGCGTTGGCGCTGGCCTCTCTGGCTGCCGATACCCGTCAGCTCGGGTCGCTGTTCATCGATGAGGGGTTTGGCACGCTTGATCCCGACAGCCTGGAAATGGCGTTGGCCTGCCTTGATGCCTTGCAGGCCGATGGCCGACAGATCGGGGTAATTTCCCATGTCGGTACCTTGGTGGAAAGGATCGGTGTACAGGTTGCCGTCGAGGCACAGGGAGGCGGCCGGAGCCAGATCAAGGTAAGGGGCTAATTCCTAATCATGTTTTTTATCAGTATGTTGCAGCTAAGTGCTACAAGATGCTATATGACAGTATGATATACGTGCAGTTACGTATTTATCCGTAAAAGTCACAAAAGTGTCATACTTAACACACATAATGGCGCTCGAAAGACAGCAATTAATAGGTATTGATTACGATGGTAAGACGGATTCTTGTTGTAGAGGATGAAGCTCCAATCCGCGAGATGCTTTGCTTCGTTCTCGAGCAGAAGGGATATCAGGCGATTGAAGCCGAAGATTATGACATGGCACTGGAGAAACTGTGCGAACCGTATCCGGAGCTGATTCTGCTCGATTGGATGCTGCCTGGCGGCTCGGGAATAAATCTTATCAAGCACTTGAAGCGTGATGAAATGACCCGCCAGATCCCTGTCGTGATGCTGACTGCCCGCGGCGAGGAAGAGGACAAGGTACGAGGTTTGGAAGTGGGAGCGGATGACTACATTACTAAACCTTTCTCGCCGAAAGAGTTGATGGCTCGCCTCAAGGCTGTGATGCGCCGCGTATCACCGACCTCTCTGGATGATGTGATTGATGTTCAGGGCCTTAAGCTTGATCCGGTATCGCACCGCGTGACCTCCAACGAGCAACCGCTGGACATGGGGCCGACCGAGTTCAAGATGCTTCACTTCTTCATGACTCACCAAGAGCGTGTGTACAGCCGCGAACAGCTGCTGAACAACGTTTGGGGTACCAATGTGTACGTAGAGGACCGCACGGTTGACGTACATATTCGTCGCTTACGCAAAGCGCTGGAGACCGGTGGTCACGATAAATTGGTTCAGACGGTGCGCGGAGCGGGATACCGTTTCTCGACCCGAGTTTAGTAGTCACAATCAAGCAGGCGCACGGCGGGGTAACGCGGTGACGGAGATATAGATGGTAGAACGGCTTTCGTGGAAGAAGCTAGTCTGGGAACTACTCTTTTTCTACTTGCCTTGGATCGCACTGGGGTGGATTTTCGGTTACATGCCCTGGTTTTTGCTGGTTGCAACGTGGATCCAGCTGGTTTGGCATTTTCATAATTTGCTCAAGATGTCCAATTGGTTATGGAAAGAGCGTAGCCTGACCCCGCCTTCGGGCTCGGGAAGCTGGGAGCCGCTGTTCAATGGGATTTACCGTCTGCAGCAACGCAACCGGCGTCGTCGCAAAGAACTGGCAACCTTGATCCGCCGCTTCAGAAACGGGGCGGAATCCCTTCCTGATGCTGTTGTTGTCTTTCGCAGCGAAGGGAACATCGTGTGGTGTAACAAGCTTGCCCAGCATCTGCTTGGCTTCCGTTGGCCGGATGATGCCGGCCAGCCAATCAGCAACTTGCTCCGCAGCCCGGATTTTGTCCGTTACCTGAGCAAGCAGTCGTTTGAGACCCCGTTGGAAATCACCTCGCCCTTTAACTATGACCGTACGCTCGAGCTGCGGATCATGCACTACACCGAAGGTGAATACCTGATGGTGGTCAGGGATGTCTCGCAGGTCAAGCAGCTCGAAGGTATGCGACGCAACTTCTTTGCCAATGTTTCCCATGAACTGCGCACGCCAATGACTGTTCTGCAGGGCTATCTGGAGATGTCGAAAGATCCCGATATGCTAGTGGGCCCGATGTGGGATAAAGCCCACGGGGTCATGACCGAGCAGCTGACCCGGATGAACTCCTTGGTCGAACAGCTACTGACTCTGTCGAAAATCGAGGCGGCGCCGAATATCGAGCTGGAAGAGACCATCGATGTCCCGGCAATGCTGGATGTGTTGGAAAAAGAAGCCATTTCGCTGAGCGGGGGGAAAGAGCAGCTGTTTAGCTTCGAAGTCGACAAGTCGCTCAAGGTGCTGGGGGATGAAGATCAGCTGCGCAGTGCGATCTCCAACTTGGTCTACAATGCCGTCAAGCATACCCCGCCTGATGCCGAGGTGAAGGTACGTTGGTACCTGACGTCTGCCGGCCCAAGGTTGGAAGTGACCGATCAGGGGCAGGGCATCGAGCCGCAGCATATTCACCGACTGACCGAGCGTTTCTACCGGGTGGACAAAGCTCGTTCGCGGGAAACGGGCGGCAGTGGCCTAGGCCTGGCAATTGTTAAGCACGCCTTGAGCCATCATGATTCTCACCTCGAGATAGAGAGTGAGGTCGGAGTGGGTAGTACGTTTGCCTTCACCCTGCCACAGCGGCTGATTGCGAACGCAGCGTGAAGCGAATGAGGCTGATGACTGGGGATATAGGCCCGGATAAAAATAAGCCTTGAAAAAATATGTTAAGGTATTGAGCGGCCCCAGGGCCGCTTTTGCTGTTTTACGGAGTCAAACGAAGCGCATGATTAATCGGATCTGGCAGGCCATGGGACGATGGCAGAAAATTACGTCCCTTCTCGTGTTGCCTTTATCTGTTTTGGCGACCGCCAGCCCGGCCCTAGCAGATCACAGCCTGCTGCCTCACTATGCAAAGGTACAAGGGATCTCCGGTAATTTATCGTCGGTTGGCTCCGATACCTTTGCCAATCTGATGACCTACTGGTCAGAGGAATTCAAGCGTACCTATCCAAGTGTGAATATCCAGGTCCAGGCTGCGGGCTCGTCGACGGCCCCGACCGCCCTGATAGAGGCTACTGCCCAGTTTGGCCCAATGAGCCGGCGGATGAAGGCGAGAGAAATCGCGGCATTTGAGTCGGAATACGGCTATAAGCCGACGGAGATCCGGGTCGCGATTGATGCCCTGGCGGTGTTTGTCAATGAAGACAACCCGTTGCAGGGGCTGGACTTCAGCCAGCTGGATGCCATTTTCTCAAAGACTTTGCGCTGTGGGGGGAATCAGTCGATCACCCGGTGGGGGCAGTTGGGGCTGAGCGGCAGTTGGGAAAAACGCAGTATCCAGTTGTTCGGTCGCAATTCCGTCTCAGGCACCTATGGTTATTTCAAACAGAAAGCCCTGTGCCACGGGGACTTTCGCAATAATGTCAACGAGCAGCCGGGATCAGCCTCGGTAGTACAGTCGGTCTCGACGTCTCTCAACTCCATCGGCTACTCCGGTGTTGGCTACCAGACTACGGGGATCCGGGCGTTGCCGATCGCCCGCCAGGGCAGTGACTATGTGGCTCCGACCATAGAGAATGCTGCCAGCGGTCGTTACCCATTGGCTCGTTATCTGTATGTTTATGTCAATAAACATCCAGACCGGCCGTTGCCGCCGCTCGAAAGTGAATTTATCCGCTTTATCTTGTCGGACCAAGGGCAGGATTTGGTGAAGAGGGACGGTTATGTTCCGCTGCCAGCCGAGGCCGTGAAGCAAACGTTGGTGGCGTTGGGGTTGTAGCTGGATCTACAGCAGAACAAAGCCGGAGTGACGAGGCCTACTCCGGCTTTGTTGTTAGGGCATACAGGGTGGCTAGTCGTTGTCCGGCATCAGTACCAACTCCCAGCCAGCTTTGCGCCAGTACTCCTGTTCTTGGCGCAAATCGGCGGCCAGTAAGCGGTTACTCTCCTCCCAGCCTTCTGGTAGCGTAAGTCGCCAGTTTTCCTTATCGGCATTGACCACAATCGCCGGCAGTGGGTCGTCGCTGCGTTGGCCATTGAGCACGACAGCCAGCCTTAGGGTGCGGATCAGCGGATAGAGGTGTTTGCGCTTGTAGATGCTCAGCTCCGGCATTTCTTCGAGTTTCAAACTCTTGCGCTGGAAGCGAACCAAGGTGGCTAATACCGTTTGTTGCTCGAGGTTAAAGCCTGGCATGGTGCTATGGCGTAGCAAGTAGGCGGAATGGCGGTGAAAGCCGGGATAGCTGATACTCAGTCCCACTTCGTGGAGCTGGGCCCCCCAGCTCAGCAGGGTCGCCAGCTCGACTTTGGTCATCCCTGGTTGCGGTTCTATCTGATTGTAGAGCAGCTCGGCTGTTGCCTTGACCCGGTTGGCCTGGGCAATGTCGACATTGTATTGCGCAGCCATGGCCGTGGCGGTTCGCACTCTGATGTCGCTATGGCGGAATCGCTCTTCCATTTCGTATAGCAGCCCTTCGCGCAGGGCGCCATCTGAGAAATTCATCTCGTCGATATTGAGTGAGTTGAAAACCGCACAGAGGATGGCAACCCCGGCAGCAAAGACGGGTTTCCTATCCTCGTTGAGGCCATCGAAGTTAAGTTCATCGTAATGCTTGACGGTCAGGATGGCTTCGGAAAGCTGCTGCAAGCGCTTGGCGGTGATCACCCCGTCGCTGTGCCCTTGCCCGATCAGGACTTCGCGTATTGCCTTGATGGTGCCCGACGAGCCGATGGCCGTCTGCCAGCCCTCACGGATATATTGGCTGGCTATGCTTTCGAGTTTCTGCTGGGCCGCGAGTTGGGCGGCAGCCATATTCTTGGCACTGATCTTCCCCTTGGCAAAAAAACGCTTGTGGTAACTGACGCAGCCCATGTGCTTGCTATAGGCCAGCTGAGGCTCAAAGTCGTCACCGATAATCAACTCGGTACTACCGCCGCCGATGTCCACCACCAGCTTCTTCCCGCTGTCGGGTTGGGTATGGGCAACGCCGAGGTAAATCAGACGGGCTTCTTCGGTGCCGGGGATGATTTCAATCGGATAGGAGAGCACGCTCTCTGCGCGTTTGAGGAAAACATGGGCGTTTTTGGCCTGGCGTAAGGTATAGGTTGCAGCGATGCGCACATTTTCGGGCTCGAATCCTTGCAGCCGCTCGGCAAACATTGCCAGGCAATGCAGGCCACGGTTGATTGCGGCCTGATCCAAGTTGCTCTGGCTATCTAGGCCTGAGGCAAGGTGGACGCGTTGCTTGTGGCGGCTGATAATTTGCAGGCTTTGCCCGATGATGCGGGCAACCACCATGTGAAAACTGTTCGAGCCAATATCGATTGCTGCGACTTCTCTTGGGCGTGCAGGTTCTGTCATGTGTGGGTATCGCTCTTTAATTTTTTCTTCAGCTGCTTTTCTGACTGTTTGAGGTAGTCGTAAATCGCGATTTGCGATCGGATCTTGCGCTTGTTGCCTCGTGGTACGTACTTATTGGACATTTCTCTATCAATAATACGTGCCTTCACGGTGTCAGAAAGCTGGATATTGAGTATGTCGATGATCTTCTTTTTCAGCTCCGAATCAAAAACCGGACAACCGACCTCGATTCGGTTGTCGATATTTCGCGTCATCCAATCGGCAGAAGAAATATACACATCTGGTTCGCCGTTGTTCTCGAAGACGACGACCCTGGGGTGTTCGAGAAAACGGTCGACGATACTGATCGCGGTGATGTTGTCACTGATCCCTTTGATGCCCGGGATCAAGGCGCACATCCCACGAACGATGATCTTGATCTTCACGCCGGCACTGCTTGCTTGGTAAAGCAGGTTAATCAGACCCTTATCGACGAGGTTGTTCACCTTTAGTGTAATACCTGATGGCAAGTTTTGCTTGGCATGGGCAATCTCGCGGTCGATCAGGTCGTAGAGACGTGAGCGGGAGTTGCGTGGCGAGACAATCAGGTGTTTGAATTTCACCGGGCGGTAAGGGTTCTGGATATAGTTGAACACCATCCTGACCTCTTCGGTGATTTCTGTCCGGCAGGTCATCAATGAGAAGTCGGTATAGATACGGGCTGTTTTCTCGTGGAAGTTGCCGGTCCCGATATGGGTATAACGCACAAGTTCATTGTCTTCCAGGCGTGTGATGAGGCACAGCTTCGAATGGATTTTTAGTCCCGGCACACCAAACAGTACCTGTACCCCGGATTCGGTCAGGCGGCGGGCCCACTCAATATTGGCCTCCTCGTCGAAGCGTGCCTGCAGTTCGACCACGACCGTGACTTTCTTGCCGTTGTTGGCCGCATCGATCATCGATTCGATGATTTGTGAGTTCTTGGCCACTCGGTAGATATTGATTTTGATACTGCGTACCTTGGGATCGTACGCGGCCTGGCGAACCAGTTCGGTCATATGGCCGAAAGAATGGTATGGGTAGTAAAGCAGGATATCTTGCTGCTTGATGGCATCGAAAGCGTTGCGGGCACTGACAAATTGGGTACTTTCGAGCGGTGGCAGGGGTTTGTTTTCGAGATAATCACGACCGACATTCGGGAAGCCGATGAAGTCCTTGAAGTTATGGTAGCGGCCGCCGGGGATGATACTGTCGTAGCTCGACACTTTAAGCAGCCCACACAGTACGTCGACCATATCGGTAGGCATATCGCGTTGGTAGACAAACCGAACAGGCATCGCGGTCAGGCGTTGGTCCAGGCCTTCGGACATCTGCTCGAGCAGGCTGTGTTCGACTTCCAGGTTTAAATCGTACTCGGCATCGCGGGTCATCTTCATCGCATAGGCTGTCAGTTCGTCATATTCGAACAGGCCACTAAAAATATCATCGAGGCAGAAGCGAATAATGTTATCGAGGAAGATCAGGGTCTTGTGGCGCTTGCCTTTGGCTTCCGGGAGCTGGATGAAGCGCGGGAGTTGATCGGTTGGGATTTCGATGAGGGCATAGCGCTTGCTGTCGCCCTGGCGCATCTCCACGGCCAGATAGGAATACTCGTCTTTCAAGAACTGCAGCAGATCGATGTCGTCGGTCAGCAGGATAGGGGTGACATGAGGCAGAATACGGCTGCGAAAATGCTTTCGCAACCATACTTGCTGGTGGTCATCAAGTTGCTGTTCGTTGACCAGGAAGATATGGCGCCTGGCCATTTCCAGTAGGATTTCGTTGTACAGGGTATCGAAATCCTGGTTGAGCTTGAGCACCCTGCTTTGGATCTTGCTCAATAGATCCTTGGCCTTATCATCGCCGCCCTGCTCCTCGTTGATCAGGATACGGCGTTTGACGTCGGCAAAGCGCACTTTATAGAACTCATCGGTATTGTTCGAATAAATACCGAGGAAGCGAACCCGTTCAATCAGTGGCACCGATTTGTCGGCCGCTTCCTGCAGTACACGCTCGTTAAAAGATAGCCAGCTGAGTTCTTTGTCGAGATAGAGAGGTTCTGCGCTCATTGTCATCCTATTTTGCTAACGGTGCTGAGAGGGATCAGTTATCGTCAATGTCGATGGTCAGATCGTCGGCGATCGTTTCCAGCTCTTCTTGGACATACTCGATACTCAAATCACCTGGCAGCTCCAACTGGAAACGGGCTGAGAATATCGGGTAGCCCCAGTTGGGGGCGCTGTCGGTGTGAGTTTTGAGTTTGTGAATATTTATCCCAAGCTGGTTGAGCTTGGTGGTGACGTCTTTGACAATACCTGAGCGGTCGTTCCCTGTGACCAGAAGGTGGTGTATAGCCGATGTTGGCAGGGCTTGGGTTTCTTCTTCGACAATCTGGACTTGAAGGGCGTCAAGTTGCTTGAGTGCCTTGCTAAGGACGCTGACATATTGGTCGGCGACTTCTACCTGCAGGATACCGGTAAATTGACCGGCCAATTTGCTGAGGCTGCTCGATAGCCAGTTGCCATGGTTGTGGTAAACCGTGTCAGACAGGGTTTCTACTAGGCCGGGGCGATCTTGGCCGATGACAGTGATGATCAGATGCTTCATAACGATGTCCTTATACCGAGAGGCGTCATTGCCTGTTCTGTATAGGTTATTATGTGAGCATCAACACGGACTGTCTAGGCTTATAGTCTGATCAAGGTATTGAATTTTTTACGAAATCACATAACAAAATAATAATGATATTTCATTTCACTTTTATGTCATTGATGCCCTTAAGCTCGGCATGACTGTGGGGATACCTTGTCATATAATTGTCATATTAGGGAAATATTATTAGTAAACGTGTAAATTTATTGAGGTAATGATGGCAAAGGCCGGCGCGATATTGATGGGAGAGAGTCCTGGCCGTAAGGTAAAAGATAAATTGGCCCGATATGGTGTGACTGCCGGTGGAATTTTTGTTCTCATTACCCTCATTCTGATTTTTTTCTATCTTCTGTATGTGATCCTGCCGATCTTCTCATCGGTCAAGGTGACACCCCAGCAGCAATTTTTGACCGCCTTTACTGACAGGACTGCGGATGTTCGCATCAGTGACAATAACGATTATCTTTTCCGGCTTTCCGCGGATGGTTCGCTGAGCCTGATAAGCTTAGCTCCCTCTTCGGGAAGCGATGTCTTAGGGACTGTCGCTCTGCTTGATGGTAATGTCACGAGTATTGGTCGCACGCTGCCCGCAGACAGACTCTATGCTCTGGGCAGTGAGAGCGGCGATGTGTTGATTGCCAAGCCCGTTTTGAGCGGCGTGTCGGGTGATCATGCCCTTGCGCTGGATTATCCGCTGGGTAGCAAGCTTATTGAACTCGACCCTAAAGGCCAGCCTATTGTTCGCTTGGCCGCTTCGGTGCGCGATAAGCAAGCGATCATTTTAGGGATCACCGCTGATGGCAGGGCCAGGGCGGCATTATTTTCTGAGACCAGCAATGTGCTGGGCGGCAATGGTTCTGACTGGCAATCCTCATTCTTTGCCATTAGCGGACTACCCGGGACGGTTGAGGATATTGTGGTGACGCCCGATGCCCGCACCGCGTATGTGCTATCCGATGGCTATCTGTATGTAGTGGCGTTTGGTTCCGCGTCAGGCTGGGTACGGGAAGTGGTGGCGATTGAGCCGGGTGGCAGTCAGGCTCAGCAACTGGCCTTGTTATCCGGGGCAAACTCGTTGCTGATCAGCCACAGTGACCAATCGTTATCCCAGTGGTTTGAGATACGCAAAGACGGCAAGCGGACAATGGTTCGGGCTCGTGACTTTGCGGTCGGAGACAGCCCTGTTGCTATGCTGATCCCTGAGCACACCCGAAAGGGCTTTTTTGCCTTGCAGCAGGACGGGCAATTATCGGCATTTTACACCACGATAAAAGGGGCTATTTATCGCGATAGGTTCTTTACCGAGGGGTTACCCCAGCAGCTCGCTATCTCGCCGCGGGCAGATCGCTTGGTTGCGTTGCATGGCAATGATTGGCACGTTTTTACGGTGGAGAACCCCCATCCAGAGATAGGGGTTGCTTCACTGTGGCAGAAAATTTGGTACGAGGGCTACCCAGAGCCTGATTTTGTGTGGCAGTCGACATCGGCCAGTGATGAGTTTGAACCTAAGCTGAGCTTAGTCCCATTGGTCTTCGGCACCCTGAAAGCGGCTATTTATGGCTTGGTTTTTGCTGTTCCGTTGGCGTTGGCCGGTGCCATATATACCGCTTATTTCATGTCTTCGCGGATGCGTGGGATCGTAAAGCCTACCGTGGAACTCATGGAAGCGCTGCCAACTGTTATCCTAGGGTTTCTGGCCGGGATCTGGCTGGCTCCGATTGTAGAATCATATTTGGTCGGCATGTTAGCGTTGGTCGTGATGTTCCCGCTAGGTATGCTGCTGGCTGGGATCGGCTGGGCATTGTTACCGTTAGGCTGGCGCAGCCGGATCCCGAGTGGATTCCACGTCCTGTTGCTGATGCCAGTTATCGTGTTGATCGCTTATGTGTGTTTTGACCTGAGCCCTTGGCTGGAGCAAATCTGGTTTGCCGGCGATGTCAGGGCATACCTGAGCGATGAGTGGGGGATTGGTTATGACCAGCGCAATGCCTTGGTGGTCGGTATCGCCATGGGGATTGCAGTCGTCCCCACAATCTTTTCTATTGCCGAAGATGCGATTTTTTCGGTTCCGGGCCACTTGACCAGCGGGTCACTGGCTTTGGGGGCAACCCATTGGCAAACCCTGACAAGGGTGGTGTTGTTGACCGCAAGCCCGGGGATTTTCTCGGCCATTATGATGGGGCTCGGCCGGGCCGTCGGCGAAACCATGATTGTACTGATGGCCACCGGGAATACCCCGGTGATGGATTGGAATATCCTTGAAGGGATGCGGACGCTATCGGCGACGATTGCGATAGAGATGCCGGAAAGCGAAGTGGGAAGCTCCCATTACCGGGTGATGTTCCTTGCCGCTTTTGTGCTGTTTGTGTTTACGTTTTTGTTTAATACTGTCGCTGAGTTAGTACGCCAGCGCCTGCGTGAGAAATACAGCTCACTCTAATACCTCGGATACAGGACATTGATGAAAGATCTGCAAGCATTCATAACAGTGAACAATACATTTAATGACTAGGTGGTTAAGATCCGGCGCACCTTGGGTATGGCTGACGGCCGGGGCGGTTAGCTTGAGCCTGATCGTGGTGCTAGGCTTGTTGCTACTAATTGGCTGGAAAGGGTTGGGGTATTTCTGGCCGGCACCTGTGTATCAGTTTGAAGTCCAGCAAAATGGACATCAAAGCATTGTGATCGGAGAAGTGTACGGGCGTAAGGCCGTGCCTGTTGAGCAACTGACCGAGGCGGGGATTGATACCTCGGGCTTCGACGGTGAAAAAGTGCTCCGCTATGTGATCAAAACCGGTAACCGTGATGTATTGGGCAGTGACTTTGTGACCGTACTTGAACCGCATATTGTTAGCCAGGTGCCAGCAGCTGGCGTGGCGGTGATAGAGCGACTGAAAAACGGCCGTTTCTATGGCATTCCTGTCGGGTTGACTGATGATGGCGTAGCAATCCCGCTGGAAGAGCTCGAGCACAGCCTGGATCAAGCCGATAGTGTCCGTGACTTAATTCGTCAGATTGAGAAAAAAGATCTGGTTGCACTGAACCACCAGTTTGAGCAGCTCAATGCTCAGCTCCGTAACAGCGGTGATTCCCTAGAGCTGATGGAAGAGCGTCAACGACTGGAGCAACGCTTTGCCCAAATTGAACAACAGTTGTTATTGCTCCACCAGCAGCTTGGGCGCGATAGCTTGATCGTGAAGGAGATGACCGGACAGGAAATCACCCTGCCTATCGAGCAGATCCTGGATATCTGGTACCCCAACGATTTTACTGCCGCCGGGAAGTTCGGTCACTGGTTGCGTCAACTTGGGCATTTTGTCAGTGACGATCCCCGTGAAGCAAACACCGAAGGTGGTGTCTTTCCCGCTATTTTCGGTACCGTCTTCATGGTGCTGCTGATGAGTGTGATTGTCACCCCTCTTGGGGTGCTGGCGGCGGTTTACCTCCATGAATATGCCGGCAAGAGTGTGTTTACCAAACTGCTCCGGGTTGCGGTTATCAATCTTGCCGGTGTGCCGTCGATTGTGTATGGCGTCTTCGGGCTGGGCTTTTTTGTCTATATCGTCGGGGCACAAATCGATGATCTGTTCTTTGCCGAGCAGTTACCGGCACCGACCTTCGGTACGCCAGGAATTTTATGGTCGGCGTTGACCTTGGCTATTTTGACCCTGCCGGTGGTGATTGTTTCGACTGAAGAAGGCCTGGCCAGGATCCCTAACTCGATCCGTCATGGCTCGTTGGCCCTGGGGGCTACCCAGGCTGAGACCTTATGGCGCACTGTATTGCCGATGGCCAGCCCGGCGATTATGACCGGGCTGATACTGGCAGTGGCAAGGGCGGCGGGCGAGGTGGCGCCGCTGATGCTGGTGGGGGTGGTGAAAATGGCACCGTCGCTGCCGATTGACGGGCAATTTCCCTACCTGCATTTGGATCGAAAATTCATGCATCTCGGTTATCATATATATGATGTTGGTTTTCAAAGCCCGAATGTGGAAGCGGCACGGCCGTTGGTTTACGCCACATCATTTTTGCTGGTCACCGTGATCGTCGGTTTGAACCTGACAGCCATCGGGATCCGTAACCACTTGCGTGAAAAATTCCGCTCCTTGGAGCAATAGTGAGATTCAGGAAAAAGTATGTTTTCGATTAATTCCCCAATTGGCCTGTTTGAGCCTGTTGATCTGTCAGCGTTGCCGGAAGAGAAAACGGCGCTGTCTATCGAGGGGCTGGATCTCCATTATGGTAGCCACCAGGCGCTGTACGACATCAATATGCGCATTGCCAAAGGGCAGGTGACGGCATTTATCGGCCCGTCGGGATGCGGCAAATCGACGTTGCTGCGCTGTATCAACCGGATGAATGAGCTGGTTGAAGGCTGCAAGGTTGACGGTAAAGTGATGCTGCACGGCCAGAATATCTACGACAGCAAAGTCGATGTGGCGTCGTTGCGTCGCCGGGTGGGGATGGTGTTCCAGCGTCCGAACCCGTTCCCCAAGTCTATCTACGAGAATGTGGTCTATGGCCTGAGGCTTCAGGGGATCAAAGATCGCCGGGTGCTTGATGATGCGGTGGAAAGTTCGCTGCGCGGTGCAGCCCTGTGGGATGAGGTTAAAGATCGCCTGCATGAAAATGCCTTTGGCTTATCCGGCGGCCAGCAGCAGCGTCTGGTGATCGCCCGGGCCATTGCGATTGAGCCTGAGGTGTTGCTGCTCGATGAACCGACCTCGGCCCTGGATCCGATTTCTACCCTGACCATTGAAGAGCTGATCAACGATCTGAAAACCAAATACACGGTGATTATTGTGACCCACAACATGCAGCAGGCGGCACGCGTGTCCGATAACACTGCTTTCATGCATATGGGAGAGCTGGTGGAGTACACCAGCACCAATGATATTTTCACCACCCCGAAAGAGAAACGTACCGAAGATTACATTACGGGTCGATACGGTTAAGGAGAGAGTAATGTTAGATAATTTGAGCCTTGGCCGTCATATCTCCGGCCAGTTTAATGCCGAGCTGGAAAGTATTCGTACCCATGTGCTGGCGATGGGCGGTTTGGTCGAGCAGCAGCTAGCCGATGCCCTTAAGGCCATGCACAAGCAGGATATCGAACTGGCACGCCGTGTGATCAAAGATGACCACAAAGTCAATGCGATGGAAGTGGCCATTGACGAAGCCTGTACCCGCATTATTGCCAAACGCCAGCCGACGGCCAGTGACTTGCGTCTGGTGATTGCGATCATCAAGACGATTACCGACCTTGAGCGTATTGGTGATGTGGCAGAAAGTATTGCCAAGGTGGCGTTGGAAAACTTCACCAACAAGCAGTACAACTTGCTGGTATCACTCGAAGCGCTTGGCCAGAGTGCAGTGAGGATGCTGCATGAGGTGCTGGACGCGTTTGCCCGGATGGATGTCAAGGCGGCCATTGAGGTCTATCAGGAAGATGATCGGATTGACCGTGAATACGAAGCGATCATCCGTCAGCTGATGACCTATATGATGGAAGATCCGCGCTCGATCCCGAATGTGCTTCAGGTGATGTGGTCGGCACGCTCTATCGAACGGGTGGGGGACCGCTGTCAGAATATCTGCGAATACATCATCTATTTCGTGAAGGGGAAGGATATTCGCCATACCAGTCAGGAAGAGCTGGAAAATATCTTGAAATAAAGGTGTAGTGCTCGCCTTTATCCGAGGTGAGAAAGGCCGGGGCGAGCACGAGCGAAATAGCGCTAGAAGCGGTAGTTAATACCAAACCCGTAGCTGCGATAGTAATTGTCCTCACCAAACAGGTCTGCTTTTTGGTAATTAAAATAGCCCACAATATCAAGGTTTAGCGTAACCTCTCGCCCAACCTCAAAGCCATAGATCCCAGTCGTATCCTGATCGCGATCTTTGCGATACCCTTCGCCTAGAACATAATACTTACGGCTCTCTTCTATTCGGCTGGCTCCTAGAACCGCTGCAATATAGGCGGGCTGGTTACCCATGGCCATAAAGTGATACTTGGGTTTTAACACCGCACTGTAGCTGTAGGTTTTATAGTCGATAGCGGTAAAGCCTTTGAAGAAAATACTATCGCCGAGTTCCGTTGCATTGAGCTCCATACCCAATGTTACCCTGGGGGTAATGTCAAACGCATAACCCGCGGTTAAGCCATACTGGCCGGGTAGGGTAGCTTTGCTGTAATCGGTAAAGCCCAGCTTCAGGCCTACATATGGCCCTGAAACCGAGCTGGCAAACGCGCTGGTCGAGAGGAGTGCAGCAAGTAACAATGCGATTGGTGTTTTCATCGTGTTGGCATTCTTTGTTGGTAGGCAAAATAGGGCTGGCGGTATGATACCGCCAGTCCGACCAGAATTAGAACTTGTAGTTGGCACCGATGTAGAAGGTGTCGGCGTCAAACGTCACCCCTATCAACTCTGCTTGATAGGCTTTGTAACCACCCTTAATGACAACATTTCTATTGATCTCGTAACCGGCTTCAATACCGTATGCCAGGTTAGTATTGCTTTCTTTGATACTTCCAAAGAAGTCATCTTTGGCATCGAGGGTTGTGTTATGAAGGCCAAGCGCTACGCCAGCATAAAATTTATCGTTGAAGAAGTACCTAGGCTTTACGTTAAAACCATAAGAATACGCTTTGTCTTTCCAACCAAAGCCCTCGATGTAGCTACCGCTATCTTCGCCAAAATGACGGTATTCACCCTCAACACCAATCACGACCTGTGGGGCTACTTGAAAGTCATAACCTGCGACTAGGCCAAAGCCCATACCAAATGAAGTACTTTCAATATCGTTAGCGCTGATATCTGCCCCAATGTAAAAGCCTTCTTTTGACGCCATAGCAGGAGCCGAAAGCAGAGAGGCGATAGTTAGAGCAAAGATCGTCTTTTTCATGTGAAATCTCATAAGTCAGTTAGAAATCGGCTAGCACAGATAAGCGTGTTATCCCTTGCTATGGCGAGAATATTAAATTGAACGGTGTGCACAATCTAATTAGTTTGATTGATAAGGCTAATAAGTCGTGCTTATTGCACGCTGTATTATTATTTTGAAATAAAAGGGGGATAGATTCAGTTGAGCTGGTCATACGCCAGCGTAAAACTACCCCGTTCGGTGTCATTGACGTGGAAAGTCAGTTATCGAAGGGGAGCACTTTTGGTGTCACCTAGTCACCATTGAACAGGTCGGGAACAAAGGTCTGGTTTTCTTCCGGTGCGCGGATATAGCCTTCCTTGTTGACTTCCGGCAGTTCAATCTCTGGATAGTCGATATCCTGATAGGGGATATGGCTCAACAGGTGGGAGATACAATTGATCCTGGCTTTCTTTTTGGAATCAGCATCGACTACCCACCAAGGGCATTGCTTGGTATCGGTGTAGGCAAACATCCGGTCTTTAGCTGCGGAATAGGCTGCCCATAGACTGCGGGACTCCAGATCCATCGGGCTGAATTTCCAACGTTTTACAGGAGTGTTGATTCGTTCGAGGAAACGTTTTTCCTGCTCTTCGTCGGAGACCGAGAACCAGTATTTCAGCAATATGATGCCGGATCGTTTGAGCATGCGTTCGAACTCAGGACAGGAGCGAAGAAACTCTTCGTACTCATCGTCACTGCAGAACCCCATAACATGTTCGACACCGGCACGGTTGTACCAGCTACGATCAAACAGCACCATCTCGCCAGCGGCCGGCAAGTGGGGGACATAGCGCTGGAAATACCATTGGGTACGTTCTTTCTCGGTGGGCTTGGGCAAGGCGGCAATCCGGCATACCCGGGGGTTGAGTTTTTCAGTGATCCGTTTAATGACCCCGCCTTTGCCGGCTGCGTCTCGCCCTTCAAACACTACCACCACTTTGAGTCCTTCCTGCTTGATCCACTCCTGCAGCTTAACCAGTTCGATTTGCAGGCGCTCAAGTTCAGTATCGTAATCGTTTTTCTTGAGTTTTTTCTTCGGTGGGATATAGGGCATAGCGGGGCTCTGTTAGTTTTCAACTTGATAACAAAAGAGTAACCGCAATTGGGGCTTTTGACGAATAGGGGAATGAATTGCTTGATATAGTTAGCATTTATAGGGGCGTTAGCCCCTAATTAAATGATCTCTAAAGCGTACTCAATGCATTGACGACGGCAACGATTTTTTCCGGATCCGTGACCGGGATAGCGAAGTCATCGATATTGGCGTTACCCATATGGGCGGAACTGGCGTAGCAGCGCATCAGGGATGGACGGGTAGATTTCCCCGACAGGTGTACTTCTCTGATGCCGGTCTGCTGGACGATTTGGGCGGCATTGTTGGCATTGACTCCGGCACCGGCCATGATGGCCAAGTGTTCGCCGCAGTGTGCCACCATCTGCTTGAGCATTGGGATGCCAGCGAAGGCATTGGCTTCGAGGCCTGAAGTGAGTACACGCTCGCAGTTGTGCTGCATGATGGTATCCAGCGCAGCCATTGGCTCGAGGCACTGGTCGATAGCACGGTGGAAAGTCAGCCCCATACCACCCGCAAGTCGGTTAATGTCAGCTAGAAAATCGGTATCTACCGTACTGTCATCGTTCAGTGCACCTATGACCAGGCCATCAAGTCCTGCCTGTTTGGCCATGTGGGCATCGGCCAGCATGACTTCCTTATCTTGGCTCGAAAACAGGAAGTCCCCTTGGCGTGGTCGGATCATGGCATAGACCGGTACCTTGGCATGCTTGGCGGCCAGTTGCATTAACCCGGCGTTGGGGGTGAGCCCGCCTAATGCGAGCGAAGCGCAAAGTTCGATACGGGTTGCGCCACCTTGCTGGGCGAGGTGGAGGGATTCGATGTTGTCGATGCAAACTTCAATATGATCAATGGTCATAGCAGCGGTTAGGTAAAGGGTAGAGATGACAAGCAGTGTAGTCGATATTGGGGGCAGAGACGATTGGTCAGATCAAGGTTCTGATGGGCTACGGGCGAGGTGTGCAGATAGAAAAAGGGCCCGGTGTGTCCGGGCCTCATTATTTTGTCGTTGGCTGACAATTGGCTTTACGCTTTTGCGTTTATTACCTTCACACCGTTGAGCGTGGTGTGATTGCTAAATTACTTAGCTAGGTCTGCAGTGTGCTCAGATAGGTAGTCGGCAACACCTTTAGGAGATGCGTCCATACCTGCTTTACCTTCTTCCCACTGTGCTGGGCAAACTTCACCGTTCTTCTGGTGGAAGTTAAGAGCATCAACCATGCGTAGCATTTCGTCGATGTTACGGCCTAGAGGTAGGTCGTTAACTACCTGGTGACGTACAAGACCGTCTTCGTCGATTAGGAAAGAACCACGGAAAGCAACGCCTGCTTCTGGGTGCTCTACGTCGTAAGCCTTACAGATTTCGTGCTTAACGTCAGCAACAAGTGGGTACTGAACCTGACCGATACCGCCGTTTTCAACAGCAGTGTTACGCCATGCGTTGTGAGAGAACTGAGAGTCGATAGAAACACCGATTACTTCAACGCCTTTCTCTTTGAAATCAGCGAAACGCTTGTCGAAAGCGATTAGCTCAGAAGGACATACGAATGTGAAGTCAAGTGGGTAGAAGAAAACTACTGCTTTCTTACCTTTAGTGAATTCTGCGAAGTTGAAGTTATCAACGATTTCGCCGTTACCTAGAACAGCTGCAGCAGTAAAATCTGGTGCTTGACGACCTACTAGTACCATGTTGGTGCTCCTAAATTATTCGGTTTGTCGCCTACCTTTCCGGTCGGCTCTCTGTTTGGACGAGACAAACTATATCGAAACTGGTAAATTCAAAAAAGCGGAATAAATAGATTGATGTAATCGAAATTTACGATGAACAAGTTTCCTTCTCTAAAACAACTGCACTATTTAGTGACTTTATTTGAAACCCGTCATTTCGGTGAAGCGGCCAAACGCTGTTTTGTTAGCCAGTCGACGTTGAGCTCCGGGGTGCAGAACCTCGAGGAGCTGATTGGCTGCCAGCTGATCGAACGGGACAACAAGTCTTTGGTCTTTACTTCTACCGGCGAAGATGTGGTGGTACGTAGCCGCGAGTTGCTGGCGAGAAGCCAAGACTTGATGGAGCTGTCCAACTGTACTGGAGATGGAATGGAAGGCCAGTTGCGGGTGGGGTGTATCCCGACCATCGCCCCTTTCCTGCTGTGCGATTTGGTACAGGAAGTGAACCGCCTCCATCCGAACCTCAATTTATTGCTGCGTGAAGATACCACGACTAATTTGCTGGCCGCACTGCGCAATGGCGAGATGGATGTCCTGATCTTGGCTCTGCCAGTAGAGATTAATGGTATGCACAGCCAGCTCGTTGGCCGTGATGCGTTTAAGATGGTGATTAGCCGCAATCAAGCAGAGCAGGTGACTACGCCATTGCGCTACGCCGATCTTCCTGACGAGTCAGTCTTTCTGTTGGAAAAAGAGCATTGCCTGACGGACCATGCGGTTTCCGCCTGTAAGCTGACCACCAAAGAGAAGATCAACCCATTCACTGCGACCAGCCTGCATACGTTAGTACAAATGGTCGCCAATGGGTTGGGCACGACATTTATACCGCAAATGGCGATTGATCATGGGTTGCTGCATAACCAGAACCTGGTTGTGGTCGATCCCCCAGGGCAGGAAGCTTATCGTGAAATCGGCTTGGTATGGCGGCCGACGTCAAGCCGTACCCGTACCTTCCATCGCCTGGCCGACATTGTTGAAGGGTTATTGTAACCACTTCATTCCCACCTTGTTTTTTTTTGTAGCCGCGTGTATTGCGGCTACTTTGCAATATTTCCTTTCTGTAAATTAAGTGCTGGTAAACAACTGCCTCCTACAGCACAAAATGCTGATTTCTCACCTTGCCGTGGTATTTCCCGATAACCCAATCTAAAGAAACTGCCTGAAATTTGTAGGTTTATTATGTTTCGCAATAAAAATAAATGAAACCTGTTGATTAAGGGTCTATGCTTGCTGTGTATAAAAAACAACCAAATCGCTGAGCTTACTAACTGTTTTGAGGGCGTTAATTTGCTTCTGTGGAATGGCTGATTTGTTTGAAACGCAGATCGGGACGCCTGTTTAAAAATGCTCTTTTGGTAATTTAATTACGTAAGTTGTTACGAAAATGAGGGGGATAAGTTCTCGGTGATAAAACCGAGTTTTTTCCTGAATTTTGTTTCAATTCAGTGTTTTGAGTTATTGCTCTATATTTTGCAAGTTATTGTTTTTATTTGGATTGGGTGTCCGCTTTAGAGTGTGGGCAATTTGCCTGTCCTTGCAATTACGCGTATGTTACGGCAACGTAAATAGGGCGTTAAGACCAGGTTTGTTTGCGTTGAGACAAAAGTGAACATGGTTCAGGTGGTGATTAAGTTACATTCGTAAGGGAGCATTTAAGATGGAAAATGAACTGTCTACTAACCATGAAGTGAAGCTATCACTACAAACGCCGCTATCGGCAGAGCAGGCAGACATCCTCAATGATGAGGTGTTGGCCTTTCTCGAGCGCCTCGTACAGCGGTTTGCTGGACGGGTTCCTGAGTTGCTGGCGACACGCGAATCTCGCCAGTCAGCCATCGATGCCGGCAGCCTTCCCGACTTCCTTCCTGAGACGGCGGAGATCAGAAATCGCTCGTGGACGATTCAGAATATTCCGCAAGACTTGCAGGATCGCCGGGTGGAGATCACCGGACCTGTAGAGCGCAAGATGGTGATCAATGCCCTCAATGCCGACGTCAAAGTTTTCATGGCCGATTTTGAGGACTCCTTTGCTCCGGCGTGGGGAGAAGTTCTTGCTGGGCAGCAAAACTTAAAGGATGCGGTAAATGGCACCATTTCTTACACCAATCCAGAGACCGGCAAGCACTATCAGCTCAAAGACGATCCGGCGGTACTGATCTGCCGGGTACGTGGTTTGCATTTACCTGAAAAGCATTTGCTGTGGCAGGGAGAGCCAATTCCGGGGTGCCTGTTCGATTTTGCCCTGTATTTCTATCATAACTATCAGCAACTGCTACAAAAAGGCAGCGGCCCCTACTTCTACCTTCCTAAACTACAAGCTTATCAGGAAGCCGCTTGGTGGAGTGAGGTGTTCAGCTTTACGGAAGATACCTTTGGGCTGGAAAGAGGCACTATCAAAGCGACGGTGTTGATTGAAACCTTGCCGGCAGTGTTTGAGATGGATGAGATCCTCTATAGCCTCAAAGAGCACATTGTTGGCCTCAATTGTGGTCGATGGGATTACATTTTTAGCTATATCAAGACATTGCGAAATCACCCAGACCGTATTTTGCCGGACCGACAGGTCGTCACAATGGAAAAACCCTTCCTCAATGCCTATTCACGCCTACTGGTGAAAACCTGCCACCGCCGAGGGGCGTTCGCAATGGGAGGGATGGCCGCCTTTATTCCGTCGAAAGACCCTGAGCGTAACGAATGGGTGCTCAACAAAATCCAGACCGACAAGTCACTGGAAGCCAACAATGGCCACGATGGTACTTGGGTTGCCCATCCTGGGTTGGCCAGTACGGCCAGAGCCGTCTTTGATGACGTGCTGGGCGAGCGCAGCAACCAGCTTGATATCTCGCGCAGCGACGATGCCCCCATTACAGCCGAGATGCTTCTCGAACCGTGTGAAGGGGACAGAACCGAAGAGGGGATGCGGCACAACATCCGTGTCGCGGTGCAGTATATCGAAGCCTGGATTTCCGGCAACGGCTGCGTGCCTATCTACGGCTTGATGGAAGATGCCGCTACGGCTGAGATATCACGGGCTTCTATCTGGCAGTGGATCAAACACGGCAAAACCTTGAGCAACGGCAGTGTAGTGACCAAGGCGTTGTTCGAGCAGATGCTTGAAGAGGAAATGCAGGTGCTAGAGCAAGAGCTAGGCCGCGAGCATTTCCAGCAAGGAAGGTACCGAGAGGCTGCGGTCTTGATGTCACAGCTGACCACCAGTGATGAACTGGTTAACTTCCTGACCTTACCCGGGTATGAGTACCTGCCGTAATAACGGCAGGGAATTTGAGAATAAGTAACACCCCAAAGCCAATAACGAGAAAGGCCCTGTGCCGGTGTCAACCTGCCGGGCCGAGATGAAAAGTCAGTTTGCCAATAACAAAATGTGATGCGGATTATCGCCAAATGAAACGAGGGACATCATTATGACATTGACTCGCCAGCAACAAATCGAAGCATTGGAAAAGGATTGGGCGGAAAACCCACGTTGGAAGCATGTAAAGCGTACCTATACCGCAGAAGAGGTCATTAACCTACGCGGCTCGTTTGCCCCGGCCAACACGATTGCCCAGCGTGGTGCCGACAAACTGTGGGATTTGGTCAACGGCGATGCCAAAAAAGGCTATGTCAACTGCTTGGGAGCACTGACTGGCGGTCAGGCAGTTCAGCAGGCCAAGGCTGGCATCGAAGCGATTTACCTTTCGGGCTGGCAGGTGGCCGCGGATAACAATACCGCCTCGAGCATGTACCCCGATCAGTCGTTATATCCTGTGGACTCGGTACCGGCCGTGGTTAAGCGTATTAACAACTCGTTCCGCCGTGCAGACCAAATCCAGTGGTCGAACGGGAGTTCACCGGAAGAAGGGATTGATTACTTCCTACCGATAGTCGCGGATGCCGAAGCCGGCTTCGGTGGGGTATTGAACGCCTACGAGCTCATGCGCAATATGATTGATGCAGGGGCGGCTGGGGTGCACTTTGAAGATCAGCTCGCGTCGGTGAAGAAGTGCGGTCACATGGGCGGGAAGGTACTGGTTCCGACTCAAGAAGCGGTACAGAAACTTGTCGCAGCGCGTCTGGCAGCTGATGTGGCGGGTACCACGACTTTGGTGATTGCCCGTACTGATGCCAACGCGGCGGATCTGCTGACTTCAGACTGCGATCCGTACGATAAGGACTTTATTATCGGCGAGCGTACCCCAGAAGGCTTCTATCGCGTGCGCGCCGGTATTGATCAGGCCATCGCCCGTGGGCTTGCCTATGCGCCTTACGCCGATCTAATTTGGTGTGAAACCGCAACACCTTGCTTGGAAGAAGCGCGTAAATTTGCAGAAGCCATTCATGCTCAGTACCCGGACCAGCTGCTGGCCTACAACTGCTCGCCGTCGTTCAATTGGGAGAAGAACCTGGATGCCGATACCATTGCCAAGTTCCAGCAAGAGCTGTCGGATATGGGGTACAAGTACCAGTTCATTACCCTGGCAGGTATCCACAACATGTGGTTCAACATGTTCGAGTTAGCCCATGCTTATGCCCAGGGTGAAGGGATGCGTCATTATGTTGAGAAAGTTCAGCGTCCTGAGTTTGAAGCCGCAGATAAAGGCTATACCTTCGTGGCTCACCAGCAGGAAGTGGGTACCGGCTACTTCGACAAGATGACCAATACCATCCAGGGCGGAAACTCGTCGGTCACTGCGTTGACGGGGTCGACCGAAGAAGATCAGTTTAAATAACTTAACAACCTGAACCTCCTAGTAATTGTTATATTTTCGTTGATGTTTGAGCGCCGCAGTGGCGCTCTTTTTTTATTCAGAGACTGCGGTACGGCCGGAATTGCTGTGCGGCCTGCTCGACTTGTGGGTAAATCAAAAAGAATGCCTCTTCTAGCTGTCGGTAGTTGGCCATCAGGACCTCGGGGGTCAGGGCGAGCTGGTGGAGCCTTGGCCTGCGCTCGGCCATGCGCAGCAGTGCGGTGTTCAAGGTCTCGGGGTATTGGTATTGCAGCAGCCAGTTTTGCTGCCACATTCGGTTCATGGTTAGCAGGTAGCTCTCTGGCATGTTGTGTTGGTATTTCTCGACTTCTGCCCGGGCTGCGGTGACAAAATCGGGTAGCGTTTGGGGGTGGAACTGTTGCCAATGGCGCGCAAGAAAGTGATCCCAAGCCATATCCAGAGCGATGCCGCTGACTCTGCGGGTTGTTGGACCAAAGAGTTGCCGGCACTGGCGCACTTCCGGCATGGCATCGATATAGCTGTCGACAAAGCGGTGGAGTTTGATCCCGTCTGCGATGTCCCGGTCGAATTGTCGGTAGGGATCGCCTCGGACAAAGTCGGCCAGTAAATTCCCGGCAAGGTGACTATTGCACTGCTGGGCGAGGTGGAGGTGGGCCAGAAAGTTCATGTGCTGTCGGTGGTCACGGGATTTTCTGGCCCCGTACCGGATAAATATTCAGTAGCTGGATGTAGAGTCGTTTTCAAGCGGTTCGACCTCTTCCTGGAGCTCCAGAAGGTTGATGGCAATGGAGACGAAATCAGTATCGGTGATGATCCCTACTAACTTATTGTGGTCGACTATCGGCAAACAGCCAATTTGGTGCTTTTGCATATAGATTGCCGCTTCCTTGAGCCCTGCTGTCGGGTCAACGCACCTCAGGTTGCGGTGCATAGTTTGCTCCAGTGGAATATCAAGGGCAGAAATGAACGTGCTTTTTGAGATTTGCTCAAGGCTCGATTCCTGGGCTGAAAGGATATCCCGTTGGCTCACCAGGCCAATCAGGTGATTGTCTTTGTCGGTGATCGGGACATGGTGGATGTGATGTTTGGTCATGAGCCGCTTGGCATCGGCAAGCGTATGCGATGCGCTCAAGGTATGGGGATGGGGCGTCATCATATCGGCGACGGTAAACATAGAGCCTCCTCAATAACGGTAAGTTATTTGTTGTTTTTGCCCATTTTTGCGGGTTTCTCAGTTCCTTTTTTTTCTTCTTCTATGAATGTAGCCAATCCTGTGAACGCGACCTATGACGCTAGTCAAAGATTTCGCAAGTTATTTAGGTGTTTCTCATTTGTTTCTCATGCGTTAAAAAAGAGATTGTGTCGTATACTCATTAAAATGATGCCGTAGAGGAATGAGTCAATGCGTAAGCTGCTGTTTATCATGCTGTCTTGGGCGATGTGGTTGCCATTCTATGTACACAGTGATGATCCTGTACCTCAACCGAAAATTATCGGCGGTATTGAGTCCGGGTCCAGCGAAATACCTTGGCAGGCTTACCTCAATATGACCTTTGGCGAAGGTGCGAACGAAAGAACCTTCATTTGTGGCGGTGTGGTGATCAGCGCCGATGTCGTGCTGACTGCTGCCCACTGTATGCGCAATGGCTTCGAGACCGCCAAACCGAGCAAGGTGAAGGTGTGGGCTGGTATCACCAGTATCTTCAGCGCGGGCTCGCTCAATGCGGTGGCGGTGCATGAAATCGTACTTCACCCCCAATACAATGCTTCACGGTTTGCCAACGATATGGCCATTGTCAAGCTGTCCAGCCCGTTGCCGGACAATGCGCAGCCTATCCGGCTAGCATCGGCGGATGACCAGCAGCGAGCGGACGAGGCTTTTGCCAATGGCTGGGTCACCAACGGCGAACGCCAGCCGAACTTGTTGGTGTCAGGCTGGGGCAGTACCGATGCCAGTAATGCCAGCTCGGGGGCAACCCGGCTTCGGCAGACCTTGTTATCTGGGGTGCCTGACAATATTTGCGACTCCATGTGGGGCGCAAACATCAATAGCAGCGAATACGGTATCTTCTTATGTGCCGGTTCCGTGTCGCCAACACTCGGCCGAGACAGCTGCTTTGGTGATTCCGGCGGCCCGCTGGTCTGGCAGGATCCATTGCGGGCGGCAGACAGTGACTTTGGCTTGCGCCTAGTAGGGCTTGTCAGTTTTGGTGAAGGCTGCGCCGGCCGGTTGCCAGGCGTCTATTCGGAAGTCGCGAGCCAGAGGAGCTGGCTGGAATCGGAAATAGGTCAGGGGGCGTTGGATCAGCCGATGGCGACTTTTGCCGTCGATCCTTTCTTGGCCAACTATGAAGGGGCGGGGGAAGTGGTCGATGGGGGCCAGTCCGTGGCCAGCGGCGGAGGAAATAGTGGCAGTAGCGGCGGGGGGCTCGGCCTCGGCGGGCTAGCGTTGCTCGTGGCTGTTACGTGGTTGCGCCGACGTGTCATGGGCCAGGCGCTGTCGAGGTGATCTTTGCTTGATATTGCAGTGGGGCAGCCTATACTAGCTGCCTGCTGTAATTTAGGGCCCTAATGATGCAAGTTTCTGATTTTGACTTTGACCTTCCTGATGAGCTGATCGCTCGCTACCCGCAACCTCAGCGTACTGCTAGCCGCTTGCTGCAGCTGACCGGCAACACTGGTGAGCTGGCACACAAAGGCTTTAAGGATGTTCTGGATCTGGTTGAGCCGGGTGATTTGTTAGTGTTCAACAATACCCGAGTGATCCCGGCACGTTTGTTTGGGCGCAAAGCGTCTGGCGGTAAGCTGGAAGTGCTGGTTGAGCGTATGCTGGATGACAAGAGCATTCTTGCCCATGTACGTGCGTCAAAATCTCCGAAGCCGGGTAATGAATTGTTCCTTGGTGACAATGATGAATATCAGGCTGAAATGGTTGCTCGCCATGATGCATTGTTTGAAATCCGTTTCAACAGCGACAAAACGGTGTTGGAGATCCTTGAAGAAGTGGGCCACATGCCGCTTCCGCCATATATCGATCGCCCAGATGAAGATGCCGACAAAGAGCGCTACCAGACGGTATACAACGCCAAGCCGGGTGCGGTTGCCGCGCCGACGGCAGGCCTGCACTTTGACGATGAGCTGATGGCGGCCCTCAAGGCTAAGGGCGTGAACTTTGCTTTCGTGACCTTGCATGTCGGTGCGGGTACTTTCCAGCCGGTTCGCGTGGATAATATCAATGACCACCATATGCACGCCGAATATGTGGAAGTACCTGAGGAAGTGGTTGCTGCGATCAACGCGACCAAGGCCAACGGTAAGCGCGTGGTGGCGGTAGGCACGACATCAGTGCGCTCGCTGGAGAGTGCCGCTCAGGATGCCAAGCAGAAAGGCACTGAACTCAAACCATTTTTCGGTGATACCGAAATCTTCATCTACCCGGGCTATGAATATCAGCTGATTGATGTGCTGATCACCAACTTCCACTTGCCGGAATCAACCCTGATTATGTTGGTGAGTGCGTTTGCCGGCTATGAGCATACGATGAACGCATACAAGCAAGCTGTTGAAAACAAATATCGTTTCTTCAGTTACGGTGATTCGATGTTTATTACCCGCAAAACGGTGTAATCACACGTTTCATTGATGAAGTCAGTGTCACTTAAGGCTGCATTTGCTAAAATGCAGCCTTTGTGTTTTTCATCTCTGGCAAATTAAGATCAGACGATGACAAATTCTTCCACTAGGCTTTAGGGCGGAGTGGAATACCTGCCGATAATGCGGCTGGTGATATTGGGCTTGGCGGGCGTGCTGCCTGCTAATGCCATCGTTGTACCCCTGACCTTAGCCGGATGGGGGTGTTGATGTCAGATTGTTTCTCTGGCTGTTGGAGGCTTTGTGAAATTTGAATTAGATAAAACCCAGGGACGTGCCCGCCGCGGTCGTCTGCAGTTTGAGCGTGGCACGGTAGAAACACCGGCCTTTATGCCGGTTGGTACTTACGGTACGGTAAAGGGCATGACACCGGAAGAAGTCAAAGAGACCGGTGCGCAAATTCTGTTGGGTAATACCTTCCACCTGTGGTTGCGTCCTGGCCAGGAAGTGATGAAGATGCACGGCGACCTGCACGATTTCATGCAGTGGCAAGGTCCTATCCTGACCGATTCAGGCGGTTTCCAGGTATTTAGCTTGGGTGATATTCGTAAGATCACGGAGGAAGGTGTTCACTTCCGTAACCCGGTGAACGGTGACAAGATTTTCATGGACGCCGAGAAGTCGATGGAAATCCAGAAAGACCTTGGCTCTGACGTCGTGATGATCTTCGACGAGTGTACGCCTTACCCGGCGACACACGATGAAGCGAAGAAGTCGATGGAGATGTCACTGCGTTGGGCACAGCGCAGCCGCAACCACTTTGACAAACTTGGTAACAAAAATGCGCTGTTCGGTATCGTCCAAGGTAGTGTATACGAAGACTTGCGCGATGTGTCAGTCGAAGGCCTGACTAAGATCGGCTTTGACGGTTATGCGGTAGGTGGTCTTGCCGTCGGTGAGCCGAAAGAAGACATGCACCGTGTACTTGAGCATACCTGCCCTCAACTACCTGAAGACAAGCCGCGCTACCTGATGGGTGTGGGCAAGCCAGAAGATTTGGTTGAAGGTGTTCGCCGTGGTATCGACATGTTCGACTGCGTTATGCCGACTCGAAATGCCCGAAATGGCCACCTGTTTGTGACCGGAGGTGTGATCAAGATCCGTAATGCGAAACATAAAACGGACACAACCCCTCTCGATCCGCACTGTGACTGTTACACTTGTCGCAACTATTCGAAGGCGTACCTGTACCACTTGGATAAATGTAATGAAATCCTGGGTGCGCGCCTTAACACAATCCACAACTTGCGTTACTACCAGCGTTTGATGGAAAGTATCCGCAAGGCGATTGAAGAAGATCGTTTCGATGTGTTCGTAGAGGAATTCTATGCACGTCGCAACCGTGAAGTTCCACCATTAAATGACAACAAATAATCGAGGACGTTAGTAAATGAGTCTGATTTCTCAAGCACACGCAGCAGCTGAAGGTGCACCACAGGGCGGCGGTATGCAGCTATTCATCATGCTTGGCCTGTTTGCCGTTATCTTCTATTTCATGATTTACCGCCCGCAGGCAAAACGTGTGAAAGAGCACAAGAACCTGATGTCTTCCATGGGCAAAGGTGATGAAGTGCTAACCAACGGTGGCCTAGTAGGTAAAATCTCTAAGGTTTCTGAAGAAAACGACTACATTGTAATCGCGCTGAACGACACAACTGAAGTGACTATCAAGAAAGACTTCGTTACTGCCGTTCTGCCAAAAGGCACAATGAAGTCTCTGTAATATTTGCTTGAAGGATCATAGCAGTGCTAAACCGTTATCCCTTGTGGAAGAACCTGATGGTAGTGTTCGCGCTACTTATCGGTTTGCTCTACGCACTTCCCAATGTATACGGTGAAGATCCAGCAATTCAAATCTCCGGGGCGCGTGGCGCCTCGGCAGATATGTCCACGCTGGATGCCGTCACCGAAGATTTAGAACAAAATCAAATCTCCTATAAATCAGTCGCTTTCGAAAACGGTACTGTCCTGGTCCGCTTTAACGACACTGATACCCAAATCAGTGCTCGCGATATTCTTAACGAACAGCTTGGCGACGATTTCGTCGTAGCCCTTAACCTTGCCCCTTCTACCCCAGACTGGCTTGAATCCATCGGTGCGAACCCAATGAAACTGGGCCTTGACCTGCGCGGCGGTGTGCATTTCTTGATGGAAGTAGATATGGACGCAGCAATGGAGAAATTGCTGGGCCAGCAGGAAGAAACATTCCGTACTGAGTTGCGTGAAGCGAAGATTCGTTACCGTGCGATCAGCAAAACCGATGAAGCGGTTGAAGTTCGTCTGCGTAATGCCGAGCAATTGGCTGAAGCCAAGCGTGAGCTGCAGCGCCTTCACCCGGATATGCAGTTTACTGATACCACCAGTGGCTTCCTGCTCAGTGCGACATTTACCGATGCCCGCCTGCAGGAAATTCGCAATTATGCCGTTGACCAGAACATTACCATCCTGCGTAACCGTGTAAACGAGCTGGGTGTCGCCGAGCCACTGGTTCAGCGCCAGGGGGCTAACCGTATTGTGGTTGAGCTACCAGGGGTACAAGATACTGCCCGTGCCAAGGAAATCTTGGGTGCAACGGCAACGCTTGAGTTCCGTGAAGTCGATAATTCGGCTGACTTGGCCGCAGCGGCATCAGGCCGTGTGCCACCGGGCAGCGAAGTGAAGTTCACTCGTGATGGGCGTCCTGCGGTGCTGAAGAAACGTGTGATCCTAGGTGGTTCTCACATTACCGATGCCAGCTCAAGTGCCGATGAATATGGTCGTCCTCAGGTAAACATCTCGCTCGATAGCGAAGGTGGAAGCAAGATGACAGCCTTCTCGCGTAACAACGTAGGCAAGTTGATGGCGACACTATTCACCGAGTACAAAGACAGCGGTGAACGTGACGAAAACGGTAAGGTTATCCTGGAAAAACACGAAGAAGTGATTAACCAGGCGACTATCCAGACCGCACTTGGCCGTAACTTCCGTATTACCGGGATTGATTCACAGGCAGAAGCTCACAACCTAGCACTGCTATTGCGTGCTGGTGCACTGATTGCGCCGATCTCTATTGTTGAAGAGCGGACCATCGGCCCATCAATGGGTCAGCAAAACATCGACATGGGTATCCAGGCGATGGTTTGGGGTATGGTGGCGGTCATGCTGTTTACCCTGCTTTACTACCGTCGCTTCGGTCTATTCGCCAACATGGCACTGCTGATGAACCTGGTATTGATTATCGGTGTGATGTCGATGATCCCGGGGGCGACCATGACCCTGCCGGGTATTGCCGGTATCGTTCTGACGGTGGGTATGGCGGTTGATGCCAACGTACTTATCTTCGAGCGTATCCGTGAGGAGCTTCGCGAAGGCCGCAGCCCGCAGCATGCGATTCAGCAAGGTTATGCCAATGCATTTAGCACCATTGCCGATGCCAACATCACCACTTTGATCACCGCAATCATTCTGTTTGCTGTGGGTACCGGTGCGATCAAAGGCTTCGCCGTCACCCTATCAATTGGTATTTTGACTTCCATGTTCACGGCTATCATCGGTACCCGTGCACTGGTTAACTTGGTTTACGGCGGTAAGCGCGTCGATAAACTGTCGATCTAAGGAGACGCTGACATGTTTCAGATAATGAAAGCGGATAAGGCGATCGACTTTATGCGCTGGTCGAAAGGCGCATTTGTCCTTTCGATCATTATGATTATCGCTGCAATTGGTACCGTGACCACCCAGAAACTGAACTGGGGCTTGGATTTCACCGGCGGTACCCTGATTGAAGTGGGCTTCGAGCAGCCTGCTGACCTGGGCTTGATCCGAGAATCACTGGAAGAGGCTGGCTTTGGTGATGCGATTGTGCAGAACTTCGGTACGGCACGTGATGTGATGGTTCGCCTTCAGCCGCGCGAAGATGCACAGGGCGAGAAACTCGGTACCCAGATCATCGATGCCTTGAAAGTTGGTACGGGCCAGGACGTTGAAATGCGTCGTATTGAATTCGTTGGCCCGAACGTGGGTGACGAGCTGGCAGAGGCGGGTGGCTTGGCTATCTTGGTCTCGCTGATCTGTATCTTACTCTACGTTTCAATGCGCTTCGAATGGCGCTTGGCGGCAGGTGCGGTATTGGCACTGGCCCACGACGTTATCATCACTATCGGTATCTTTTCGTTTACCCAGATCGAGATCGACCTGACTATCGTGGCAGCCCTGCTGACCGTTGTCGGTTACTCGCTCAACGATACCATCGTGGTCTTTGACCGTATCCGTGAAAACTTCCGCAAGATGCGGAAGGGTGATGCGGTAGAGGTGATGAATAACTCAATCACTCAGACCCTGAGCCGTACCTTGATCACCTCTGGTACCACCTTGTTCGTGGTTATCGCCCTGTTCATGAAAGGCGGTAGCATGATCCACGGTTTTGCCGCTGCCTTGCTGATCGGTATCACTGTCGGTACCTACTCGTCGATCTACGTGGCTTCGGCACTGGCGCTTAAATTGGGTATTACCCGTGAGCACCTAATGCCACCACAAGTTGACAAAGAAGGCGAAGAGTTTGACGCCATGCCGTAAGGCGGGGTTGACTCACAATGAAAAACGGAGCCGCTTGGCTCCGTTTTTGTTTGGAGCGGTACTGTGGTAGGGAAGAGCGGTACTATGGTTCTGCGGGGAGAAGAGCGAATCTATGAATAAGGTAAGCACGATAATCCATGAGGTTTGCTGGAAGTATGATAAATTTTTGAATGTATTTGGATAGTCAAATGTAGCTCAGAGAGCCTTTACTCAGAACCTCAGAACCTCAGAACCTCAGAACCTCAGAACCTCAGAACCTCAGAACCGTTTTTGAATAAAAAAACGCCCCGGTGATGTCCATCACCGGGGCGTTTGATGTTTTCAGCTAGCGATGATTATTTTGCTAGTGCTTCGCTACCGTGTTCACGGATTTTGCTCAGCAGCGGCTTAACAACACGAGCGTTACCAGCAACGATGTTGCCAGTCACAAGGTGGTTAGTGTTGCCAGTGAAGTCTGCACAGATAGCACCTGCTTCGCGCGCGATAAGCTCACCTGCTGCAATTTCCCAAGGCTTCAGGCCTAGGCGGAACACGCCGTCAACACGGCCAGCCGCTAGGTAACATAGGTCTAGGGCAGCACAGCCAGACATACGCATATCGTCACAGTCTACAAACAGAGCGCTCTGGATTTTCATGTAGCTTTCGGCGTGCTGCTTGGCAGCAAACGGTAGGCCTGTTGCCAGAGTTGTACCGGTTAGGTCACGTGGCTGAGATGCACGGATACGCTGGCTGTTAAGCTGAGCGCCTGCGCCACGGGTAGCTGTGAATAGCTCGTTGCGTGCTGGATCGTATACTGCTGCCACTTCAGTGCGGCCGCGCATACGTAGTGCAACAGAGATAGCGTAGTGAGGGTAACCACGAACGAAGTTCTTGGTGCCATCCACTGGGTCGATGATCCACTGGCATTCTTTGTCCTTGCCTTCAATCGTACCGCTTTCCGCTGCTACGATGCAGTGCTCAGGGTAAGATTTGCGGATAGTGTCGATAATGATAGCTTCTGCTTCGTTATCGATGTTAGTAACAACATCATTGCCTTTGTTAGCTACTTCAATAGCTTGCGATTTTTCTAGAGATTTAATGACATGGTCACCAGCCTTTCGTGCAGCACGAATGGCAATATTCAGCATAGGATGCATAGGATCTTCCCAACGGATGTTAAAGAACTAAAAAGCGGCGGCGAGTATATCAGAGCTAGGGCAAAAGGGAAGTGGTTATTTTTTATTCGTGTGGCCATGCTCGGCCAGAGGGGGGGGATTTTCGTCGTTAAAGCGCTCGTTTCAATCTCAAATGCCCGTGAAAGTGGCTCGTTATTCCATTCGGTTATTTACTTTGAACAGAACGTATTGCGTAAAATCAGAATCGTGCAACTTGAAGCCACTTAGGTATAAAGTTTTTACATGTTTTCACCTTTTTTAAAATCCCTGTGTTAAAATCTTTCGGTTCGATTGATAGAGTTGAAAGTTGCACCTCCTATGTTAGATAAAGTCAGTGTCGTTCTCGTGGGTACCTCACATCCCGGCAATATTGGTTCTGCGGCCCGGGCGATGAAAGTGATGGGCCTGACCAACCTGGTTCTGGTCGATCCGGCCTGCGAAATAGACGAAACCACATACGCACTGGCGGCGGGTGCTTCAGATATCGTCGAGCAGGCGAAGATCGTCTCGAGTCTCGATGAAGCCATCGCCGATTGCGGCTTGGTGGTGGGCTCCAGTGCCCGCTCGCGCACGTTGGAGTGGCCGCAGTTGGATCCCCGTGAATGCGGGATCAAGGCGATTGCCGAAGCGCCGTCCCACAATGTCGCAATCCTGTTTGGCCGTGAGCGTACAGGCCTGACCAATGAAGAATTGCAGCGTTGTCATTGCCACGTCTACATTCCGGCTAACCCTGAATACAGCTCGTTGAATCTGGCGATGGCCGTACAGACGGTGAGTTATGAAATTCGCATGGCGTTTTTGGCGTCGGAAAAATTCCAAACTCAACAGCAGGTTGAAGAATACCCGCGAATGAAGGAGCTGGAATTGTTCTACCAGCACCTTGAAAAGGTGGCGACCAAGACCGACTTTATCAGTAAAGACAAGCCATCGATGGTAATGACCAAAATGCGCCGCCTGTTTTCCCGGGCTCGACCGGAATCACAGGAGCTGAATATCTTACGTGGTATCCTTTCCTCAGTAGAAAAGTCACTCACTCGTCCAGAGAAATAGACACAAACTCTACATGGTTAAAAGCCTGACTAAAATAGTCAGGTAAATACTTGACCGTTTTAGTCAGGTATGCGACACTCCTCCCCATAGACAAACGTGGGTAGCGGTGTGTTATGAGATTGACATCAAAAGGAAGATACGCAGTCACGGCCATGTTAGATGTGGCTTTGCACTCTCAGGACGGTCCGGTTCCTTTGGCTGACATTTCAGAACGTCAGGGGATCTCGTTGTCCTATTTGGAACAATTGTTCTCCCGCCTGCGCAAAGCTGGCCTGGTGGCCAGTGTTCGTGGACCGGGCGGGGGGTATCGTCTTGGCGAAGACGCCAACCACATTGCTGTGGGTATGGTGATTGCGGCCGTCGATGAATCGGTAGATGCGACCAAGTGTCACGGCAAGGGAGACTGTCAAGGTGGGGTTCGCTGCCTGACACACACGCTGTGGCGTGACCTGAGCTCCCGCATCAGCGGCTTTTTGAATAACATCACTCTTGGTGAGTTGATGCAAGACAATGACGTACAAGAAATATCTGACCGTCAGGATCAGATCCTAACGAAGTCGTCATTTGGACATAAAAATACACACGACAGCACCTCAATCGGTGTCGATGTTCGCTCCTAGAGACCAACGTCCGTGTTTTCGGAGATGAAGATGAAACTGCCAATATATTTTGATTATTCCGCTACTTGCCCAGTAGATCCGCGCGTTGCAGAAAAAATGATGCAATGTATGACCATGGATGGAAACTTCGGTAACCCGGCTTCTCGTTCTCACCGCTTCGGTTGGCAGGCTGAAGAGGCGGTTGATACCGCGCGTGAGCAAATTGCTGAGCTGCTAAACGCAGACCCACGCGAAATCGTATTTACTTCAGGTGCGACTGAGTCAGACAACCTGGCCATCAAAGGTGCCGCCCACTTCTACGGTAAGAAGGGCAAGCACGTTATCACCTGTAAGACAGAACACAAAGCTGTACTTGATCCATGCCGCCAGCTAGAGCGTGAAGGCTACGAGGTGACTTACCTTGAGCCTGAAGCCAACGGTTTGATCGATATGGCAAAACTGCGCGATGCGATGCGTGAAGACACGGTATTGGTGTCAATCATGCACGTGAACAACGAAATCGGTGTCATCCAGGATATCGCTGCTATCGGAGAGCTATGCCGTGAGAAGAAAGTGATCTTCCACGTCGATGCTGCCCAGTCTGCAGGTAAGCTACCTATCGATGTCCAGGAAATGAAGATCGACCTTATTTCTCTTTCTGCGCACAAAATTTATGGTCCTAAGGGTATCGGTGCCCTTTACGTTCGTCGTAAGCCGCGTATCCGCCTTGAAGCACAGATGCACGGTGGCGGTCACGAGCGTGGTTTCCGCTCTGGTACCCTGGCGACCCATCAGATCGTAGGTATGGGCGAAGCTTTCCGTATTGCCAAAGAAGAGATGGACAAAGATTACCAGCACGCCCTTGCCCTGCGCGAGCGCATGTTGAAAGGCCTTGAAGGTATCGAGGCAATGACCATCAATGGTGACCTGGAGCAGCGTGTACCAAACAACCTGAACATCAGCTTTGCATTCGTTGAAGGTGAATCACTGCTGATGGCACTGAAAGATCTTGCTGTATCTTCAGGCTCGGCATGTACTTCTGCCAGCTTGGAGCCATCTTACGTTCTTCGCGCCCTAGGTTTGGACGACGAACTGGCACACAGCTCAATTCGCTTCTCTTTCGGTCGCTTCACGACGGAAGAAGAAGTAGACTACGCAGTTTCACAAATCCGCGGTGCGGTTGAGAAACTACGTGACATGTCTCCGCTTTGGGATATGTATAAAGAAGGTATTGACCTAAACACGGTCGAGTGGGCACACCACTAATCTTGCGGTCATCACGTATTCGAGGAAACTGTCATGGCATATAGTGAAAAAGTTATCGATCATTATGAGAACCCGCGTAACGTGGGCTCATTTGACAAAAACGACAAAAGTGTTGGTAGCGGCATGGTAGGTGCTCCTGCCTGTGGCGACGTAATGAAACTTCAGATCAAAGTGACTGAAGAGGGCATCATCGAAGACGCCAAGTTCAAAACGTACGGCTGCGGTTCTGCGATTGCTTCAAGCTCACTGATCACTGAGTGGGTGAAGGGCAAGACACTGGACGAAGCTGCTAGCATCAAGAATTCGGCGATTGCCGAGGAACTTGAGCTTCCACCTGTAAAAGTTCACTGCTCAATTCTTGCGGAAGACGCAATCAAAGCCGCAGTGAGTGATTACAAGAAGAAACACGAAGAACATTAATTTTCTAAGGGTTGTTGTATGGCCATAACGATTACTGAAGCGGCCGCGAGTCGCGTAGCTACTTTCCTAGAAAACCGAGGAAAAGGCATCGGCCTTCGGCTGGGTGTCCGGACTTCAGGCTGTTCGGGAATGGCCTATGTACTGGAATTTGTTGACCAGCTAGAAGAAGGTGATCAGATCTTCGAAGAGAAAGGGGTGAAGATCATCATTGATGCCAAGAGCATGGTGTATCTAGATGGTACCGAGTTGGACTTTGCCAAAGAAGGTCTTAACGAAGGCTTCAAATTCAACAACCCTAATGTATCCAGCGAATGCGGCTGCGGTGAAAGCTTCAACGTATAATCGCTGAGCCAATTGGACCTGATTGCTGCCTTTTTCCGAGGGAGGGTCAGGTTCAGTTATTTTCAGACTCGGTCTTTGCAGAAACTCACGCGATATGAATCATTTCGAACTCTTTGGGCTACCATTTCAGTTTCAGCTGGACGGTAGCCTTCTTGCAACCCAGTTCCGGGAGTTGCAGCGCCACTTCCACCCTGACAACTTTGCCACGGCTTCTGAGCGCGACCGCTTGCTGGCGGTACAGAAAGCTGCGCAGATCAACGATGCCTTCCAGACGTTGAAAAATCCCATTTCCCGTGCAGAGTATATGTTATCGGTCTACGGCGTTGATATCCGGGGCGAGCAAAAGACGTTGCAGGATCCGGAATTCTTGATGCAGCAAATGGAGCTGCGTGAAGAGTTGGAGGCGATCCCGGAGTCGAGTGATCCACAAAGCGCGTTGTTTGATTTTGAACAGCACGCCTCAACCCTGTACAAGGCACAGCTGGTTGAGCTTGAGCAATTACTTGTTGATGAAAACTGGGAAGTGGCGGCTGACGCCGTGCGTAAGCTGAAATTTATTGTTAAGCTGCGTGAAGAAGTCGAGCGCTTGGAAGATAGCCTGCTTGATTGATTTTATCCAAGCCCGGTAAAAACACCACAGGAACGAAAATGGCACTGTTACAGATTGCTGAACCCGGTCAAAGCGCTGCGCCGCACCAACACAAATTGGCGGTGGGTATTGATCTGGGCACTACAAACTCTCTCGTGGCTGCAGTACGCAGCGGCGTTCCGGAAACCCTGAAAGATGACCAAGGCCGTGCGATTCTGCCATCGGCGGTTCACTACAGTGAAAGTGACGTGGTCGTTGGCCATGAAGCCCGCGATATCGCCCAGCAGGATCCGATTAATAGTATTATTTCTGTTAAGCGTATGATGGGCCGCTCTCTGGCGGATATCCAAGCACGCTATCCGCAGATGCCATATCAGTTCAGTGCAACGGATAACGGTTTGCCTCAGCTGATCACCCGTGGTGGTGAGGTTAACCCGGTCCAGGTGTCGGCTGAAATTCTCAAGACCCTTAACCAGCGTGCGCAAGATACTTTGGGTGGTGAGCTGGAAGGTGTGGTGATCACTGTCCCTGCCTACTTTGATGATGCCCAGCGTGCGGGTACTAAAGACGCGGCGAAGTTGGCGAACCTCAATGTTCTTCGCCTGCTTAACGAGCCCACGGCGGCTGCGATTGCCTATGGTTTGGACTCAGGTCAGGAAGGCGTGATCGCTGTGTATGACTTGGGCGGCGGTACATTCGATATCTCTATTCTTCGCCTGTCGAAAGGTGTGTTTGAAGTAATGGCCACGGGTGGTGATTCTGCGCTAGGTGGTGATGACTTTGACCACCTGCTTGCGGATTGGATTGCCGAGCAAGCCGGTATCACCGAGCGCGATGCGATTGCCCAACGCAAGCTGCAAGATGCTGCGCAGGCAGCCAAAGAAGCGCTGTCCGATGCGGATGAAGTCTCGGTCGATGTGCTTGACTGGCAGGGTACTGTTTCCCGTGAGCAGTTCGATACCTTGATCCAACCTTTGGTGAAAAAGACGCTGATGGCATGCCGTCGGGCATTGAAAGATGCAGAGGTCACTGCCGAAGACGTGATCGAAACCGTCATGGTTGGTGGTTCAACTCGCGTACCACTGGTGCGTGAAATGGTTGGCAACTACTTCGGCAAAGAGCCACTGACGTCGATCGACCCGGATCAGGTGGTGGCGATTGGTGCGGCTATTCAGGCTGATATCCTTGCCGGTAACAAGCCTGATGCTGACATGCTGCTGCTGGACGTGATCCCGTTGTCGCTGGGTATCGAAACCATGGGCGGTATGATCGAGAAAATCATCCCGCGCAACACCACTATTCCGGTTGCTCGCGCCCAGGAGTTCACCACGTTCAAAGATGGCCAGACGGCTATGTCAGTCCATGTGGTTCAGGGCGAGCGTGAAATGGTGAGTGACTGCCGTTCACTGGCACGCTTTACCTTGCGCGGCATTCCCGCGATGGCCGCAGGTGCAGCACATATTCGTGTTACATATCAAGTGGATGCAGACGGCTTGTTGTCTGTAACTGCAATGGAAAAGAGTAGCGGTGTGCAATCTTCTATCCAGGTGAAACCTTCATATGGCCTGACCGACGATGAAATTGCGACTATGATCCGTGATTCAATGACCTTTGCCCAGGACGACAAAGACGCCCGTGCCCTTGCCGAGCAACAAGTGGAAGCGGATCGTGTACTGGAAGGGTTGATTGCAGCGCTGGCTCAGGATGGCGATACTCTACTGAGCAAAGAAGAGCGCGACGAGCTGGAAGCCGTCATGATGGAACTGGTTCAATTGCGCCAGGGCACCGACCCGTACGCGATTGAAGCAGGAATTAAGAAAACAGATAAGGCGAGCCAGGAATTTGCATCGCGCCGGATGGATCAGTCTATCCGCCGTGCCCTGGCTGGTCAGTCGATTGATGAGGTTTAGGCATGCCTAAAATTGTTGTATTACCCCATGATGAGCTTTGCCCGGAAGGGGCAGTGCTAGAAGCGCAAGAAGGCGAGACCATTCTTGACGTGGCACTGCGCAACGGTATTGGCATTGAACATGCGTGTGAAAAATCCTGTGCCTGCACCACGTGTCACTGTATCGTCCGTGAAGGCTTTGACTCACTGGAAGAAAGTGATGAGCTGGAAGATGACATGCTGGACAAAGCGTGGGGACTAGAGCCTGAATCGCGTTTGAGCTGTCAGGCCAAGGTTGCCGATGAAGATTTGGTGGTGGAAATTCCGAAGTACACCCTGAACCTAGCATCGGAAAACCACTAAAATATTGAAAGCCCCGATGGTGCAACCCTCGGGGCTTTTTTTATCGTCGATGTTTGTTATGCTCGCCGGGCTGTTGGCTACACTAATAGGGCTAGAGGCTAGAGGCTAGAGGCTAGAGGCTAGAGGCTAGAGGCTAGAGGCTAGAGGCTAGAGGCTAGAGGCTAGAGTAAGGAAGTAAAGGAGAAAGGTATGGGCTTGAAATGGATAGATTCACGCGATTTGGCAATTGAACTTTCTGAACTGCACCCTGATGTCGATCCGGTGACGATCCGCTTTACCGATTTGAGAGAGTGGGTCTTGGCGCTGGATGACTTTGACGATGATCCCAACCATTGCAGTGAGCGCGTGCTCGAAGCCATCCAGATGTGCTGGATTGAAGAGGCTGATTGACCCTCGGTGTTGCTTTTCTAGCACTCCTCCCATTGCCACCCCATGATCTTGCTCTTAGTCTCGTTGTAAACAGCTTGTTTCTTGGCTGCAACCAAGGCAGAGTAAGATAAATTCTGAAAACGGGTCAGAAGGCCATATTTTCAACTCTATAGTCCTCCTTTATGCTGGAGAACTGCACGGAACGTGCTGAAATCGCTGTGAAACCCCTTGTAATACAGAAATGAGCCCCAATAACATCTGTTATCGCGGGTAACATTATTGTCATTCATTTGTTGTTCAAATGAGTGCGAGAGTATGTATTCAGGCGTTAGACACGTCCTATCACATCCCGTTACCGCGTCGGAGCTGGCGGGGTAACAACAATCCAAGGAGTATTTCATGTCTGCCAATATGCGTGTACTACTGACTGCGGAAGCAGCTGACGAAAAGTGGGGCAAAAACGCCCTGGTAACCTTTGAAGCTGACGGTGCGGTAGTACACCTGACAGAAGACAATGTGCTGGCGTCTTTGCAGCGCGCTGGCCGCAAACTGGATGCACAAGGTATCAAGAACGTCGAGTTGGCCGGTGACGGTTGGGATCTGGAGTGTATTTGGGCATTTATTCAGGGACATCGCAACGCCAAGCCGGGTAACGCGGTCAGCTGGAGCGGTCTGTCTGAAACGGATGAAGCCGAGCTTCAGGCCCGCCTGATGGCGACCAACTGGGTGCGCGAGATTATCAACCAGTCGGCGGAAGTGGTACGTCCTTCGCAGCTAGCCTCGCGTGCTGGCGAGTTCATCAAGTCGTTGGCGCCAGAGCATGTGAGCTACAAAATTATCAAGGGCAACGATCTGCTGGATGAAGGCTGGAACGGTATCCACACTGTCGGTCGTGGCTCAGAGCGTTCACCGGCAATGCTGCGTCTTGACTACAACCCGACGGGCAACGCCGAGGCTCCGGTACACACTTGCCTGGTTGGCAAGGGCATCACCTTCGACTCTGGCGGCTACAGCATCAAGCCGTCAGCGGGTATGACGGCGATGAAAGCCGATATGGGCGGCTCGGCACTGGCAACAGGGGCGCTGGCACTGGCGATTGCCCGTGGCACCAACAAGCGTATCAAGTTGATCCTGTGCTGTGCCGAAAACATGGTTTCGGGCCGTGCGTTCAAGCTGGGTGATATTATCACTTACAAGAACGGCACAACCGTTGAAGTGCTGAATACCGATGCAGAGGGGCGCTTGGTACTGGCGGATGGCTTGATTTACGCCAGCAGCCAGAATCCAGAGCTAATCATCGACTGTGCGACCCTGACGGGGGCGGCGAAGAATGCGCTGGGCAATGATTATCACGCGCTGTTTAGCTTTGACCATGGCCTGGCCCAAAAAGCGCTGATGGCGGCAAGCGATGAAAATGAAGGGCTGTGGCCGCTGCCGTTGGCGGATCATCACCGCGCCATGATGCCATCGAATTTTGCGGATCTAAGCAATATCTCGCAGGGTGACTTTATGCCAGGTGCCAGTACCGCCGCCGCCTTCCTGTCTTATTTTGTCGAAGATTACCAGAATGGCTGGATGCACATCGATGCCAGCGGTACATATCGCAAGTCGGCTAACGACAAGTGGGCGGCTGGGGCAACAGGCATGGGGGTCCGCACCCTGGCCAACATCCTGTGTGATCACGAACAAGACTAAAACAAAAAATAACCGATTGCTGCCGCCCAAGGGCGGCAGTGTTTTTCAGGAAGAAAGTATGTTAAAGATTTCACTCTCGTCGGCCCAATACTCGGGAGTATGGGGCGACAAGGCGTTGGTGGCCTATGAAGCCGACGGTGCCGTGATCCATTTTGCCGGTGACCATCCCTTGCGCCGCATCCAGCAGGCTGCCCGCCAGTTGCAGTCGCAGGGGATCACCCGAGCCAGCCTGACTGGCGAAGGCTGGAGCTATGAGCGCCAGTGGGCGTTCTACTGTGGCTTCGCGACGCCAAAGGTAGAGGTAGAGCTGCGCTGGGCCTCGATTGACGAGGACGAGCTTGAGCTGCTCAATGCCCGCCGCCGCAGTGCCGACTGGGTTCGCAAGGTCGTTAATGCCACGCCGGAAGAAATGTATCCGCAGAAACTTGCCGATGAAGCGGTGTCATTCCTGTCGGCGATCGCCGGGGATGCCCTCTCCCATCATATCCTGGTCGGCGACGCCTTGGCCGAGCAAGGCTGGGTAGGGACCCACAGTGTTGGCCGCGCTAGCAGCAGGCCGCCGGTGATGCTCACCGTGGACTTCAATCCGACGGGTGATGCGGATGCGCCCGTGTCGGCGTGTTTGGTCGGCAAGGGGATCACCTTCGACTCCGGCGGCTACAGTATCAAGCCAAGTGCCGGCATGGTCACCATGAAGTGCGATATGGGCGGTGCAGCCACCGTCACCGCCGCATTGGGGTACGCTATCGAGCAAGGTTTGCGTCAACGTGTGAAGTTGATCCTGTGTTGTGCCGAAAACCTGATTGCCGGCAACGCCTATAAGCTTGGTGATGTGCTAACGTACAAGAATGGTCAGACAGTAGAAATCGTGAATACCGATGCTGAAGGTCGTTTGGTATTGGCTGATGGCTTGATTGCGGCTAGCGAAACCAAGGCCCCCCTGATCATCGACGCGGCGACCCTGACCGGCGCTGCCATGATGGCGGTGGGTACTGACTACAATGCACTGTTTGGCTTGGATAAGGAGTTGGTGTTCAAGGCCCAGCAGCTTTCCGACTTGGTTAACGAGCCAGCCTGGCCGTTGCCGCTGGAAACCTGGCACCAGGCCAATTGCCCGTCGTACTATGCTGATACGGCCAATAGCCGGGTCATGAAAGGTGGCGGTATGGGCGGTGCATCCAATGCCGCCGCCTTCCTGTCGCGCTTTGTTGATACCGACAATTGCGGTTGGATCCATTTTGATTTGGCAGCTTGTTTCCGTGACAGTGCCGATGCCCGCTGGGCGGCAGGGGCTACGGGAGCAGGGGTTGCCAACATTGCAGCCATGTTGCTTTAGAAGATTTAAGCCTGAGGGACAATAATAATGACAATTGAAAGAACATTCTCAATCGTGAAGCCAGACGCCGTTAAGCGTAATTTGATTGGTGCCATTTATAACCGTATTGAAAAAGCGGGGCTTAGAGTGGTGGCTGCCAAGATGATCCGTATGGATGCCAACAAGGCCAAGGGCTTTTATGCCGAGCATGAAGGCAAGCCGTTTTTTGATGATCTGGTTGCTTTCATGACCTCTGGCCCTGTGATGGTGCAGGTACTGGAAGGCGAAAATGCTGTTGTGCGTTACCGTGAGTTGATGGGCAAAACCAACCCTGAAGAAGCAGCCTGCGGTACCCTGCGTGCCGACTATGCACTGAGCCTGCGCCACAACTCGGTGCACGGTGCCGACAGCCCTGAATCTGCGGCGCGCGAGATCGCTTATTTCTTTGCAGACGACGAGATCTGCCCTCGCGACTAAGCCTGCCTAGCTATTTAATCGGTGAAAATGAAACGGGAAGCCATGTGCTTCCCGTTTTTATTTACTTGGCAGTAGTAACCGCACCTGTGAACAAGTGGAATCTCACCGCCAAAGCCTGTACAATTTCGCGCCTTATACCCAGCTGGCTTCAGGTAATCCTCTCATAAATAGGTACCTTGAACTTACCCGGGTATAAAACCAAACTGATAAACAAGCAGGTGGATGAAAGCCTCTTGCTGGTCGTTTGGTAGTCAAAGGTCCTGTCGTATACCGTATGTCGGTATGCCCAAGGCACAGATAACGTCACGTAATTTAAAGAGGCAACAACCGATGACAACTGTTAAAACGAATCTGCTGGATTTTGATCGCAAGGGGCTGCGTAAGTATTTTGCCGAGGAGTTGGGCGAAAAAGCCTTCCGCGCTGATCAGATTATGAAGTGGATTTATCATTTCGGTTGTGATGATTTCGATCAGATGACGAACATCAACAAGAAATTGCGTGAAAAACTCAAGCTGGTGGCTGAAATTCGTGCACCGTATGTATCGGCAGCCCAGCATTCTAGCGACGGTACCATCAAGTGGGCTATGAAGGTCGGCGATCAGGATGTGGAAACGGTTTACATTCCGGAAGATGACCGTGCAACCCTGTGTGTGTCGTCTCAGGTTGGTTGTGCGTTGGAATGTAAGTTCTGCTCAACAGCCCAGCAGGGCTTCAACCGTAACCTGCGTGTGTCGGAGATCATCGGCCAGGTTTGGCGTGCAGCCAAGGAGATTGGTGTCGAGAAGGAAACCGGCCGTCGCCCAATTACCAACGTGGTAATGATGGGCATGGGTGAACCGCTGCTCAATATGAAGAACCTGATCCCTGCGCTTGAAATCATGCTTGATGACCTTGGCTTTGGCCTGTCCAAGCGCCGCGTAACAGTATCAACATCAGGTGTTGTGTCTGGCCTGGATCAGATGACCGGCAATATCGATGTGGCACTGGCAATTTCACTGCACGCGCCAACCGATGAGCTGCGCTCTGAAATCATGCCAATCAACGACCGTTGGAATATTGATGACTTCCTAGCCTCGGTGCGTCGATACATTGCGTCATCGAATGCAAACCGTGGTCGAGTGACCGTGGAATATATCCTGCTCGATCATGTCAATGACGGGATGGAGCATGCCCGCCAGTTGGCCGAAACGCTGAAAGATACCCCGGCTAAAGTAAACCTGATCCCATTTAACCCTTACCCGGGCTCGCCGTACAACAAGCCGAGTAACTCGCGTATCGATCGCTTCATGAAAACCCTGATGGAGTACGACTTTACCGTCACGGTCCGTAAGACCCGCGGCGATGATATCGATGCAGCCTGCGGACAATTGGTGGGCGATGTGATTGACCGCACGAAACGCACACAAGCCAAGGCTCAAAACGGTGAACAAATCCCGGTAAAATCAGTCTAATAGACGATTACCGAACCCGAGCTGGTAGAATGCTTGCTCGGGTTGCGCATTAATATGGATATTAAGGTGGGAATGAAATGGTACGGTGGACGATGTACCTAATATTGTGTAGTTTTATGGCCGGTTGTGTTACGGTCGATGAAACTGGCAATGCCCCCCAGAGCGTGAATAAGACCGAGGCTGCAGAAGCCAGATTGACGCTTGGGCTGGGGTATTTGGAAACAGGGCAATGGCAGCGGGCACGCGATAACTTTGAGCTGGCCCTGCAGTATGCGCCGCGTTATTACCGGGCGCTAAATGCCATGGCCTATTACTACCAGCGGGTGGGTGAGCCAGAGTCAGCGGAAGCCATCTATCGCCAAGCACTGCAATATTCGCCAAAAAATGGCGATGTTAGAAACAACTATGGTGTATTCTTGTGTAGTCAGGGGCGCTATGATGAGGCGATCGATGAGTTTGAGCGTGCCATCAAGCAACCGTATTACTATCTGACTTCGGCCAGCTATGAAAATGCTGCCTTGTGTAGTCTTGAGCAGGGCAATCAGCCTCAGGCTCGAGGGTATTTTGAAAAGGCGCTGGCTTATGAGCCCTACAGGGCAAAATCAATGCTGCAGTTGTCGAAGTTGGATATTGAGGCGCAGAACTTCAAAGAAGCCCGCGTCAGGCTGTTTACATTTAACAAGAGATATGGGTACAAAGCTGACAGCCTATGGCTGTTGATCCAGCTCGAGCAGCGGGCTGGCTATGATAGCCAAGCGGATAAGTATGCTGGCATTCTCAAAGCTCAGTACCCGGAATCTCAGCAATATCAAAATTATCTAGCCAATGAATACTGAACAGAACGAAGAACGATCAACCGAAGAAATCATTCTTCCAGGGGATATGCTGCGTCAGGCTCGAGAGAAGCTAGGCTATTCACAGAAGGATGTTGCCAGCCGATTGAGGCTTCGCCTCTCGGTGGTCAGCGATATCGAAGATAACCATTTCGAAGAAGCGCAGTCAGCCACGTTTACCCGTGGCTATGTGCGCTCTTATGCCAAATTTGTCGGCCTTAACGAGGCTGAGGTCTTGGCTAAACTTGACCAGCACGGTCACGCCCAACCCCAAGAGCAGGAAATGCAGAGCTTTTCACGCCGTACCAAGCGTGAAGCGCACGATAACCGTATTATGCGACTGACCTGGGTGCTGGGCGCCTTGTTCATCGGCCTGACCGGGATGTGGTGGTGGCAGAGCCTGCAGATGACGCCCGAGACCGAACTGTCGGCCACGTCTGGCCAGGTGCAGGCGCTGGACGAGTCGATTGCCAATGCCGGTAACGGTGCAAGCCCAACCAGCTTGACTACGGTCACTGAGCTAGGTGCAGAAGAGAGCCCGAGTGTGGTTGAAGCTGAACCTGTCCAGCTGCCTGAGATCGCGCCTGAGCCCCAGGCCAGTTTCGAAGACAGCTTTACCGAGTCGCAAGAGCTGGCTGATACTGACGTTGACAGTGCCGATAGTTTGGCTGCCGAGCTGCAGACTGATGTGGCCTCGGAAGAGGAGGCCGTGGTGGCCAGTTCTGATCTTGAGCTGAGCTTTAGTGGCGACTGCTGGATTGATATCCGCGATGCTAACGGCCGCCGCTTGGATACTGGGATCAAGAAAGCCGGCGATGTCCTTAAGCTGGACGGCAATGAACCTTTCCGCGTGGTGCTGGGTGCACCGAGCGTAGTAACCATGAGCTACAAAGGCGAACCTGTTGATTTGAGCAGGTACCCTGCTGGTAAAGTGGCGCGATTGAAACTGCCGCAGTAAAGAGTAGATGTAATGCATAACGAGTCTCCAATTAAACGCCGTCAATCCACCCGCATCTATGTCGGCGATGTGCCAATCGGTGATGGCGCGCCAATCGCGGTGCAGTCAATGACCAATACTCGCACCACAGATGTGGCTGCGACCGTTGCGCAGATCAAATCGCTGGAAAATGTGGGTGCCGATATTGTTCGTGTTTCTGTGCCAACCATGGACGCGGCCGAGGCGTTTAAGCAAATCAAGCAGCAGGTGAACATCCCGCTGGTGGCTGATATCCATTTTGACTACCGTATCGCGCTCAAAGTAGCGGAATACGGCGTTGACTGCTTGCGTATTAACCCGGGCAACATCGGGCGTGAAGACCGTATCCGTGCGGTGGTAGATTGTGCTCGCGACAAGAACATCCCAATCCGTATCGGGGTGAACGGCGGCTCGCTGGAAAAAGATATCCAGCAGAAATACGGTGAACCAACGCCGGACGCCTTGGTTGAATCGGCAATGCGTCACGTCGATATCCTCGATCGCCTCAACTTCGACCAATTCAAGGTCAGTGTTAAGGCATCCGATGTCTTCCTGGCGGTAGACTCCTACCGTAAGCTGGCTCAGCAGATCAAGCAACCGCTGCACTTGGGGATCACCGAAGCCGGTGGTGCGCGTGCCGGTGCGGTGAAATCCGCTGTGGGGCTGGGTATGCTGCTGGCGGAAGGTATTGGTGATACGTTGCGGGTGTCGCTGGCGGCCGATCCGGTTGAGGAGATCAAAGTCGGCTTTGATATTCTGAAGTCACTGCGTATCCGCTCGCGCGGCATTAACTTTATTGCCTGCCCAACCTGTTCACGCCAGGAATTTGATGTGATTGGCACCGTGAACGAGCTGGAGCAGCGTCTGGAGGACATCACCGTACCTATGGATGTCTCCGTAATTGGTTGTGTGGTCAATGGCCCGGGTGAAGCAGAAGTGTCACACCTGGGTATTGCCGGCGGCAACCGCAAGAGTGCGTTTTATGAAGACGGCCAGCGCCAGAAAGAGCGCTTCGACAACGACAACGTTATCGAGCAGCTGGAAGCTAAAATCCGCGCTAAGGCATCAATGATGGATACGGCAAACCGCATTGATGTGAAAGAAAAATAACGAAATTGATAAGAATCGCCCCTACTCGCGTTGGGGCGGTTCACTCTTTGCGTTATAACCTATATATTCAACTCCATTCCCCATCGGTTAACGAGAATAAACGTGGCGAAACAAATTCAAGCAATTCGAGGCATGAACGACTGCCTTCCAACCCAATCACCACTTTGGCAGAAAGTGGAATCGACCATTAAACAAGTAGTAAGCGCTTACGGCTACAGTGAAGTCCGTATGCCTATCGTCGAGTCGACGCATTTGTTTAGTCGGGCAATCGGTGAAGTAACGGATGTTGTTGAAAAGGAAATGTATACGTTCGATGACCGTAACGGTGATAGCCTGACTTTGCGCCCGGAAGGGACGGCAGGCTGTGTTCGTGCGGGCATCCAGAATGGCCTGCTGTACAACCAAGAACAGCGTCTGTGGTACACGGGCCCGATGTTCCGCCATGAGCGTCCGCAGAAAGGCCGCTACCGTCAGTTCCATCAGTTCGGTGTGGAAGTGTTCGGCCTGAATGGCCCGGATGTTGATGCAGAGCTTATCATGATGACGGCCCGTATGTGGCGTGAGCTGGGTATCGACAAGCACGTTCGCCTTGAGCTGAACTCTATCGGTTCAATCGAGGACCGTGCCAACTACCGCCAGGCCCTGGTGGCTTTCCTTGAGCAGCATATCGACATTTTGGATGAAGACTGCAAGCGTCGTATGCACACTAATCCGCTGCGTGTACTGGATACCAAAAATGCGGCGATCCAGGAAGTGCTGGTGGATGCGCCTAAGCTGTCTGATTACCTAGGTGAAGAATCAAAACAACATTTTGCCGGTTTGTGTGAACTATTGGACGCAGCAGGTATCGAATATCAAGTAAATGAACGTCTTGTTCGTGGTTTGGATTATTACAACCGTACTGTATTCGAGTGGATCACCGAGAGCCTTGGCGCGCAGGGTACCGTATGCGGCGGTGGCCGTTATGACGGCCTGGTCGAGCAGCTAGGAGGTAAGGCGACCCCTGCGGTTGGTTTTGCGATGGGTCTTGAGCGCCTAGTGCTTATGATGGAAACCCTTGAGCTGACCGATGTACGCCGTCCGGTTGACGTTTACATGGTAACGGCGGGTGAAGGCACTATGATGGCAGGCATGAAGCTGGCTGAGAAACTACGTGAAGACGTGGCAGGTCTGCGGGTAATGAGCCATTTCGGTGGTGGTAACTTCAAGAAACAATTCAAGCGTGCTGATAATGTCGGCGCGGCAGTTGCACTGGTACTGGGCGAAAATGAAATCGCTGAGAATACCGTGGTAGTTAAAGATCTTCGCGGCGGTGAACAAACCACGATGGCGCAAGACGAAGTGGCAGCAAAGCTGGCCGAATTGATTTAAGAGAGGACAGGAAGTGGACGGCAATATCACAGAAGAACAACAAGTTGAACAAATAAAGGCTTGGTGGAAAGAAAACGGTAAAGCCGTTGTTCTCGGTACTGTGATTGGTTTGGGTGGTCTGTTTGGCTGGCGTTACTACCAGTCGGAAGTTCAGTCAGCCAAGGAGCAGGCATCCGATGCATATACCCAGGTAGTTAACCGCCTAGCAACTGGCAGTGAGTCTGCCATGGCTGATGTACAGGCATTTATTGCGGCCCATGAAAGCAGCCAGTACTCGGTACTGGCCGCGCTTCAGCTGGCGAAGGCTCAGGTCGATAACGGTGATTTGGACGCTGCGGCAGCACAGTTGAGCTGGGCGATTGCCAATACTAAAGATGTGGCAATTCTTCCTATTGCTCAAACCCGTTTGGCGCGTATCTATGCCGAGCAGGATGCCTTCGATCAGGCGTTGTCCGAGCTTGACAAAGTGACGGCCGATAGCTGGCAGGCCAAGGTTGCTGAGCTGCGTGGTGATGTTCTGCTGCAAAAGGGTGAGATTGCAGCGGCACGTGAAGCTTATATTAGCGCGCAGCAACTTGGCTCATCCCCAGCCTTGCAAATTAAGCTAGACGACTTGGCACAGTAAGGTAGAGCGTATGCAGAAGGTGTTGAAGCAAGCAGTGTCGATCGCATTGGCTGTCGGTCTACTTGCGGGTTGTGCCAGTGAGGAAGACACTATCCAGATGGCACCGTTGCCAGTGGTTGAAAACACGTTTACCCCAGTGCAGGGATGGAGCAGCAAGGTTGGCAATGGCGTCGGCCATTTCTTTTCCAAGCTGAGTCCGGCAGTCGGTTACGGTAAAGTGTTTGTGGCTGATCGTAACGGCCTGGTCAAAGCACTGGATCCGGATACGGGTAAGGAAATCTGGCAGCAAGATCTTGAAGAGGATATGCCGGCTAGATTGGCGGGCGGAATTTCTCTCTCCTACGGCAAGGTGTTCATCGGAACGGAAAATGCCGAGGTGATCGCGCTCGACGAAACCACCGGTGAGGTTGCTTGGCGCCAGACGGTGGAAGGCGAGGTATTGTCTAAGCCGCTGGTTGATGAAGGCCTGGTCGTAGTCAATACTAGCCGCGGTATTTTGCAGGCACTCGATGCCAATAGCGGTGAAAGCCGCTGGCAACTGGGCAGTGAACTGCCGACGCTGACTTTGCGTGGCGACAGCTCGCCAGTGTCAATTTCCGGCGGGGTGTTCTGGGGACAGGCCAATGGCCGTTTGGCTGGTGCCCTGATGGGTAATGGCCAGATGCTATGGCAACAGCCGATCGGCTCGCCGAAGGGCGGGACCGAAATCGACCGTCTGGTTGATGTTGATGCGTCTCCAGTGATTGACGGTGAGCGCCTGTTTGCCCTTGGTTACAATGGCAGCTTGGTATCGATTGATCTGCGTACCGGTCAGGCGGCCTGGAAACGTAACTATTCCTCGGCCACTGACTTTGTCATCGACGGTAGTCAGCTATATTTGATCACAGACAAAGATCATCTTGTAGCAGTGGATACCCGAAGCGGCATGGAGCTGTGGTCGAACAACCAACTCGAGTACCGTTTGCTCAGCGCCCCTGCTGTTATCAATGGTTACCTTGTTGTCGGTGATAGTGAAGGCTACTTGCATTGGCTTGATCCCTACAGCGGTGATTTTGTTGCCCAGCAGGAAACCGATGGCAGTGGTATTGCGGTACCGCCGGTCCGGATGAGTGATGGCTACCTGGTGATCACCCGCAATGGGCGTATTAACAAAATGCAAATGCCTTAATTTGCCGTTATAATACGCGCCATTATTATTCTCGGCTCCTGCTGTGGACACAGTTAGGGGCCGTTGTTGTTATATCCGTTCGCGATATTATTGTCGGATGAAGGTGTGGGCTTTGGGCCTGGCTGGAGGCAAGAATGAATGGAAAATATGTCATTAAGACTATGAAAAGTAAGAGGTACTTATGATTCCTGTTGTTGCCCTTGTCGGGCGCCCAAACGTGGGTAAATCGACGTTATTCAACCGTCTTACCCGCACAAGGGATGCGCTGGTAGCTGACTTTCCTGGCCTAACAAGGGATCGTAAATACGGTAAGGCTGAGCTCGAAGAACACGAATTCATTGTGATTGATACCGGCGGTATCGACGGGACTGAAGAAGGCGTCGAAACCAAAATGGCCGAGCAGTCACTGGCAGCGATCGAAGAGGCGGACGTTGTGCTGTTCCTTGTTGACGGTCGTGCTGGACTGACATCGTCAGACGAAGCGATTGCTAAGCACCTGCGTAGCCGCGAAAAACCCACCTTCCTGGTGGTGAACAAGATCGATGGTATCGATGCAGACAGTGCCTGTGCTGAGTTCTGGAAGCTGGGCATGGATGGTATGTACCAGATCGCTGCAGCACAGAACCGTGGTGTGACAGCACTGATGGAACGTGCGCTAGCGCCGTTTGCTGACAACTTGAAAGCTGCGGCTCAAGAAGACAGTGACGAAGTGCACATCGAAGATCTCACATCGGTAGAAGATATCGAGAAAGCCAACCTGTCTGAGGCGGATGCGGAAGCAGCATATAAGCGCTTGCAGGAGCAGCCGATCAAGCTGGCGATCATTGGCCGTCCGAATGTTGGAAAGTCGACCCTGACTAACCGTATTCTGGGCGAAGAGCGTGTGGTGGTCTACGATATGCCGGGTACGACCCGTGACTCTATCTATATTCCGATGGAGCGCGAAGGCCAGGAGTATGTGCTGATTGATACGGCGGGTATCCGCCGCCGTAAGAACATGCACGAAGCGGTTGAGAAGTTCTCGGTGATCCAGACCCTGAAGGCTGTTGAAGATGCCAACGTGGTGCTGCTGGTTATCGATGCGCGTGAAAACATCTCGGATCAGGATCTGAGCCTGCTTGGCTTTGCCCTGAATGCGGGTCGTTCACTGGTGATTGCCGTTAACAAATGGGACGGTCTGGATAATGAAGTCAAAGAGCGCGTGAAGTCCGAGTTGGACCGCCGCCTGGGCTTTGTTGATTTCGCCCGTATTCACTTTATCTCGGCACTGCACGGCACTGGTGTGGGCCACCTGTACGAATCGGTTCAGGAAGCCTACCAGTCGGCGACCAAGCGTATCAGCACCTCGATGCTGACCCGTATCATGCAGATGGCGCAGGACGACCACCAGCCGCCGATGATCCGTGGTCGTCGCGTGAAGCTCAAGTATGCCCACGCCGGTGGTTACAACCCGCCGATTATTGTTGTCCACGGTAACCTGGTGAACGAGCTGCCGGGTTCGTACAAGCGCTACCTGATGAACTACTACCGTAAGTCACTGGAAATGATGGGGACACCGATCCGTATCCAGTTCCAGAGCAGCGATAACCCGTTCGAGGGCAAGAAGCAGAAGCTGACGGTTTCCCAGGAGCGTCAGCGCAAGCGTCTGGCAACGGCACTGAAAAACCGTGATCGCGACAGTGATAGCTAATTGATGCTGAAATAGCGAATAAGACAAACCCGGCCACTTGGCCGGGTTTTTTGTTTAAGGTTAGACACCAAGCATCAGAATACTCGGAGTTGTAATGACTGAGAGTGTTTGTCATCGGTTTAACCAGTCGAAAGGTAGAATTTTTGTTATTATCGATTCTTCTCCGAGCAGTAAGGATATCCCCATAGTGATCAGTGCGACTCAGGTTCTTTTCCCAGAACGTATTTACCAGTGCGAAGCCAGCATTCAATTGATGACCGACCACCCGGAACAAGGGTGTTATGTGGTTACCGACCAAACGCCTTTTCACCCAGTCAGCCATATCTGGCCCGATCACCCAGCGGATCGCGGCTCATTGATCCACCAAGGGAAGCCGTATGATGTAGTGGGGTGCCATGTCGGTGCCGTAGAGCAGGTAAGTGGCCAGTTATATGTTGGCGCAGACATTCCAGTGAAACGCGATACGCCGGGATGGGGGTTCGTGGTTGTCCACCAACTGGCTCAAGGCCTGGACTGCCAGCCGGGCAGCGAAGTGATCTTGAGTGTCGATGAGCAATACCAGCTGGCATTGAGCCGGGGTCACAGTGGCGGCCACTTATCCTCGCTGGCGTTGAATAAAGTCTTGCACCATGGTTATTGGCGTAAAGACGCTTCCCGCAAGGATGAGCTCGGACATTATGATTTCCACAGCTATGCGCAGACTGAAAGCCGGGTAACGCAAGACTGCAGCACCGACACATACCGGATCGGAAAAACCTTGCGTAAACGCGGTCTCAATGCGGCCGATATGCTGGCGGCATTGCCTGCCATCACCGAGCAGATCAACCAGCAGCTGGCGCAATGGTGTGAGGCGGGTTATGCGGTGGAAATGCGCCGCGAAGGGCCGGCACTTACCGATTCCCGTTATTGGCGCTGTGATCTGCAGGAAGGCGAGGTGGTCGAAATACCTTGCGGTGGCACCCATGTCCGCTCGCTAGCTGAATATGCGATGCTGCGGGTCGAGTTCCGAGTGGCCAGCGAGCAGGAACTGGTGATGCTGACGCACAGCCAGCCGGCTTGATCTGTGGCATGACAGCGCAATGAAGCCGCCTTTTGGTGGCTTTTTTTATATATATCAGGATGTTATTTTCGATTTGCGAATGTGCGCGGCAAGCGGGTGATCCTTTGTTGTTGTTTTTAAAATATTCTGGATCATCTGTATATTGACGGAAAGCAATAGTTTTATATATCGTTTAAAATTGAAAAACAGAATATGTAACTTATGCTTTCGGGAAGTGTATTGATAAATATTCTTTTGATAGCAGATCGCTGATCACCGTGGCTTTTATCGTTGATCAACAGATCGAAGTACATTCTGGGCGCGCAATCTAAACTAGTATGGGATATCGGATGGGAGGCAGGATCTTGAGGCGCAGCAGGGAAAGTTGGATTATGATGGGGTCAGTTGGATTGAGGGTAAGCATATGAGCCAGAATATTTGTCCGAACTGTAGCCTTGAGCTTGAGTGGCAGGATGGGAAATACCATTGCGAAAGCTGTAGCACAGCATTTATCAAGAAGGCTTTTTGCCCAGACTGCGAAGCTGAGCTGGAAAAGCTTCAGGCATGCGGGGCCGCGAGCTATTTTTGCAATAGCTGCAATGAATTGAAGTCTAAGTCTCGGGTTAGAATTCAGTTCGATAAGGCTTGAGGCGGTCCCGGGGCCACTCCTTTGCCACTGAGATGAAAATGCCGCCCAGTATATGTGACAGGGCGGCATTTTTGTGTTGGTAACTTAGTACTGCGCTGGTTCGGATACCACCGAGTGGATCTCGCCGTCGGCGAGGGTTGTTCGGATGCATTCGCCTTGCTTGACTTGCTCGGTACTGCGAATGACCTGTCCCTTCTGGTTGCGGGTGATCGAGTAACCACGGCCTAGGGTGGCCAGTGGACTGACGGTCTCCAGTTTTTCCGCGGCCATGGCTAGCTTATGGCTGGCATTGAGCAGGCGGCGATCCATCCCGTCCTGTAATCGCTGCTGGAGGCGCTCGAGCCGGTTCTGCTGCGCTTGGACGATCTGTGCCGGTGAGTTGAGTGCCAGTTTGTAGCTGTTGCGATCAATGTGCTGCTGGTGGCGGCTCAGGCGTTGTCTCATTGCCAGCTCCAGCTTGCCTGCCAATTCGTCCAGCTGCTGCTGTTGCTGGTTGAGGCGTACCTGCGGGTGCTGGCGATCAAGACGGTGTTGCAGTCTGATTGTCTGTGCTTGCTTACCCGAAAGGTAATGACGCATGGCATGCCGGAGCTGCTGTACTTTCTGGTTGATCTTCTGAGTCTGGAAACCCATGTCACGGCTGATCAGCTCTGCGGCTGCCGAAGGGGTCGGGGCACGGACATCGGCGACGAAATCCGCAATCGTGACATCCACCTCGTGGCCGACCGCGCTGACAATCGGGATCTGGCTGGCGGCAATGGTCCTTGCTACGATTTCCTCATTGAAAGCCCACAGATCTTCCAGCGAGCCGCCACCGCGTCCGACAATCAGCACGTCGCATTCACGGCGGGCATTGGCACGGCCAATGGCCTGGGCTATCGAAATGGCTGCGCCTTCCCCTTGGACGATGGTCGGGTAAATGATCACCGGCAGGCTAGGGTCTCGTCGCTGCAGGACATGGAGGATATCGTGCAGGGCGGCACCGGTTTTCGATGTGATAATCCCGACTCGCTGTGGCTGCTCCGGTAGCGGCTGCTTGAGTGACTGGGCAAACAGGCCCTCGGCCGCCAGGTTCATCTTCAGCTGCTCGAACTGCTGCTGCAGGCGGCCGTCGCCTTCTGGCTGCATGCTTTCGATGATCAACTGGTAGTCACCGCGCGGTTCGTAAAGCGACAAGCGGGCTTTGACCAACACCTGGGTCCCGTTGGCGGGTTTGAAGGTCACACGGCGGTTGCTGCCTTTGAACATGGCACATTTGACCTGGGCCCGAGAGTCCTTGAGGGTGAAATACCAATGGCCGGAAACGGGCATGGAGAGATTCGATAGTTCACCGACCAGCCATACCACACCCATCTCGTTTTCAAGGATCAAGCGGACTTGGGCATTGAGGCTGGAAACAGTGTAGATACGGTCATTGGTCTGGTTCTGTTGAGTAAATAACGTCACGAGACAAGATACCTGTATTGGAAGGCTGATGGTGTGCGGTAGACCGGGGCCAGGATGTGGTGAAAAGAGCCTGGGCAGATCTATGGACAGATCTTGGTCGCAATATGCTGACCGCAGCACCGGATACTTAACCGATATATACTACACATCAAGACAAAATTGTCAATAAAAAAATTAAAAAAAAGTCTAGCCAATCGATTGCATCCTCCGTATAATTCGTCCGCAATATTTTATCCTTCTTTAACCCTTTACTTGGTGTGAGATATTGCAATGTTACGAATCAAACAAGAAGCTTTGACTTTCGATGATGTCCTGCTGGTTCCAGCCCATTCTACTGTACTGCCTAACACTGCCGATCTGCGCACCCGCCTGACGAAAGACATTACGCTGAACATCCCTATGGTGTCTGCGTCAATGGATACCGTGACAGAAGGTCGCCTGGCAATTGCCCTTGCTCAGGAAGGCGGCATTGGTTTCATTCACAAAAACATGTCCATTGAGCAGCAAGCCAATGAAGTTCGCATGGTGAAAAAATTCGAAGCCGGTGTGGTGTCTGAGCCTGTAACGGTGAAGCCTGACAACACGATTGAAGACGTGAAGCGCCTGACTATCGAAAACGGCTTTGCCGGTTACCCGGTTGTTTCTGACAGCAACGAGCTTGTGGGTATTATTACTGGCCGCGACGTTCGTTTTGTTACTGACCTTTCCCTTAAGGTTGAAGAAGTGATGACGCCAAAAGACAAGTTGGCGTCGGCCAAAGAAGGCGCATCACGTGAGGAAGTTGAAGCTATCATGCAGCAGTACCGCGTTGAAAAAGTACTGCTGGTTAACGATGACTTCCAGCTTCGCGGTATGATCACCGCAAAAGACTTCCAGAAAGCAGAGCGTAAGCCGAACGCCTGTAAAGATGAGCGCGGTCGTCTGCGTGTCGGTGCTGCGGTTGGTGCTGGCGCCGGTAACGAAGAGCGTGTTGCTGCCCTGGTTGAAGCAGGCGTTGACGTTCTGCTTATCGACTCATCACACGGTCATTCTGAAGGCGTGCTAGCACGTATCCGTGAAACCCGTGCTGCTTTCCCTGAGCTACCAATCGTTGGTGGTAACGTGGCAACGGCTGAAGGTGCTCGCGCGCTTATCGAAGCAGGCGTTAGTGCGGTGAAAGTGGGTATCGGCCCTGGCTCTATCTGTACTACCCGTATCGTAACCGGTGTTGGTGTTCCTCAGGTTACCGCGATTGCTGATGCAGTTGCTGTTGCAGATCAGTACGGTATTCCAGTTATTGCTGATGGCGGTATCCGTTTCTCTGGCGACATGTGTAAAGCGATTGCTGCTGGTGCCTCTTGTGTGATGGTTGGTTCAATGTTTGCTGGTACTGAAGAAGCACCGGGTGAAGTTGAGCTGTACCAAGGCCGTGCCTACAAATCATACCGTGGCATGGGTTCACTGGGCGCCATGTCTAAAGGTTCTTCTGACCGTTACTTCCAGACAGACAACGCGGCTGACAAGCTGGTACCGGAAGGTATCGAAGGCCGCGTCGCTTACAAAGGCCACATGAAAGAGATCGTTCACCAGCAAATGGGCGGCCTGCGTTCAAGCATGGGCCTAACGGGCTCGGCGACTATCGAAGAGCTGCGTACCAAAGCGGAATTTGTGCGCATTTCAGGTGCCGGTTTGAATGAGTCACACGTTCACGATGTGACCATCACCAAAGAAGCACCTAACTACCGCTTGGGTTAATTTTCATCAGCTGCACTAGCACCTGACGAAAACGTTTGCCTAAACGCGAAACTTGTATAAGATCGGGGGCGTTTTTATGCCCCCACCTTCCAATTATTTTTTGAGACAGCTCGAATGACCACGACCACAAATATTCATGACCAGCGTATCCTGATCCTGGACTTTGGTTCTCAGTACACCCAGCTTATTGCACGTCGTATCCGTGAAATTGGTGTTTACTGTGAGCTATGGAGCTGGGACGTTGATGAAGCGGATATTCGCGATTTCAACCCTAACGGCATCATCCTTTCTGGTGGCCCGGAAAGTGTGACTGAAGAAGGTTCACCTCGCGCGCCGCAGTATGTGTTCGAAGCCGGTGTGCCTGTATTCGGTGTTTGCTACGGTATGCAGACAATGGCCGAGCAGCTTGGTGGTAAAGTTGCTGGCTCGACAGAGCGTGAGTTTGGTTATGCTCAGGTGAAAGTGGTTGAGCCAACGGATTTCTTCAAGAATATCGAAGATGCGATTGCCGATGACGGCAAAGCCCTACTAGACGTATGGATGAGCCACGGTGACAAAGTGGTAGAGATCCCGTCTGATTTCGTGAAGGTTGCTGAAACCGAGACCTGTCCTTACGCGGCCATGGCCAACGAAGAGAAGCACTTCTACGGCGTGCAGTTCCACCCAGAAGTGACGCACACTCGCCAGGGTATGCGTATCATCGAGAACTTCGTTTTGAACATCTGTGGCTGTGAGAAGCTATGGACATCTGCCAACATCATCGACGATGCGGTTGCCCGTATCAAAGAGCAAGTGGGTGACGATGAAGTGATCCTTGGTCTATCTGGCGGTGTTGACTCGTCAGTTGTTGCCATGCTTATCCACCGTGCGATCGGCGACCGACTAACGTGTGTGTTCGTCGACAACGGCCTACTTCGCCTGAATGAAGGTGAGCAGGTAATGGAAATGTTCGGCGACCACTTCGGTCTGAACATTGTTCATGTTAAAGCAGAAGATCGTTTCCTTGATGCCCTTGCGGGTGAAGCGGAGCCTGAAGCTAAGCGTAAGATCATCGGCCACGTGTTTGTTGATGTATTCGACGAAGAATCGAAGAAGCTATCAAATGCCAAGTGGCTGGCACAGGGGACTATCTACCCGGATGTGATCGAATCAGCTGCCTCCAAGACCGGTAAGGCGCACGTTATCAAGTCTCACCACAACGTAGGTGGTCTGCCTGACGACATGGAAATGGGTCTGGTTGAGCCGCTAAAAGAGCTGTTCAAAGATGAAGTTCGTAAGATTGGCCTTGAGCTTGGCCTGCCTTACAACATGCTTTACCGCCACCCGTTCCCAGGTCCAGGCCTAGGTGTACGTGTACTGGGCGAAGTGAAGAAAGAGTACTGTGATTTGCTTCGTCGTGCTGATGCTATCTTCATCGAAGAGCTGCACAAAGCGGATCTGTACCACAAGGTATCTCAGGCATTCACGGTGTTCCTCCCGGTTCGCTCTGTAGGTGTAATGGGTGATGGCCGTAAATATGACTGGGTTGTATCACTGCGTGCGGTAGAGACTATCGACTTTATGACAGCGCATTGGGCACACCTGCCATATGACTTCCTGGGTAAAGTTTCCAACCGTATTATCAACGAGGTAGACGGCATTTCTCGTGTTGTTTACGACGTATCTGGCAAGCCACCAGCAACGATCGAGTGGGAATAACCGCTCAAAGGCAAACCTAGTACGGCTAGATTGGTTAAGAAGAAGCACCCGTGGGTGCTTCTTTTTTTTGGCTAAACTGTAGTCATGCCGGGGGAGCTATTGACGGTTTGTGAGGCTGCCTAAGGATGGGGGAGAGACATCGTTTATATAGATGAAAGTATTGTTGTGCTCTAGGGGCGGGCTTGTAATGTGCTTGTTAGTATAATGTTTTTCATTAATATTTCATTACAATATGCTATTGTGAATATTTCTGAATGTATGGTGAATCGTGCGTATTTAATTGAACTTTTCATTACAATTCACCGCAAGCTTTTTCTTTATGCAGAAAAAACGGATTGACGGCGATACAACGACAATCTAACGCCGCAAATTTACAACATCACTAAGACCATGGAGTTCCCATGAGCAATCAAGCTGTCAATAAGACGCCTAATGAGTCGCCGAGCGCGATGAATAAGTTTCTTAACTTTATTGAGCGAACAGGTAACAAGATCCCGGATCCTGCTTTGCTTTTCTTCTGGGGACTGATCCTGGTATGGGTTCTGTCTGCAGTTTTCTCTCAGTTCGAATTTGGTTTAATTCACCCGGTTTCTGGCCAAGCAGTAGAAGTTAACAACTTGCTGACTGGCGAAGCCTTTGCAAACTTCCTTGCGACAATGGTGAAAAACTTCACTGGCTTTGCACCTCTGGGTATTGTTCTGGTAGCAATGCTGGGTGTTGGTGTTGCAGAAGCATCAGGCTTCATCAACACTGGCCTTAAGAAGATGCTGAATGTTACACCAGCTAAATTCATCACACCTGTGCTGATCCTGGTTGCTATCGTATCGCACACTGCTGCTGATGCGGGCTACGTTCTGGTTATCCCACTAGGTGGTATCATCTTCCACGCCGCAGGCCGTCACCCACTAGCGGGTATTGCTGCTGCATTCGCGGGTGTATCAGGTGGTTTTGCTGCGAACTTCATCCCTTCAGGTATCGACCCTCTATTGGCAGGCTTCACACAGGAAGCGGCACAAATCCTTGACCCTGAATATGTTGTTAACCCGCTTTCGAACCTATTCTTCACAGGTCTGTCTTCGCTACTGATTGTTGCGATCGGCTGGTACATCACTGACCGTGTTATCGAGCCGCGCCTGTCTCAGACGCCTATCGATGAAGATGCTGAAGAAGCCCCTGACATGGGCTCATTCACCGAGCTTGAAAGTAAGGCTTTCTCGCGCGCGGGTTGGGCAATGATGGCGGGTATCGCGGTGCTATTCCTGGCACTGATCCCTGAGACTTCGCCACTGCGTTCTCCTACGGGTGAAATCACGGCGTTCAATGCACCTGTCATGCAGTCTATCGTACCGCTGATCTTCATCCTGTTCGTGATCCCGGGTGTGGTATACGGCCGTATCGCCGGTACCTTCAAAGCGAGCGATGACGTGATCAAGTCAATGTCGGCGACGATGAGCAGCATGGGTAGCTTCATGGTAATGGCATTCTTCATCGCGCAGTTCCTGGTTGCCTTTACCCAGTCAAACCTAGGTACACTGCTGGCGCTTTCTGGTGCACAGCTTCTGCAGGCAATGAACCTACCGGGTCAGGTAACTATCGTTGGTATGATCCTGCTGACGGCTTTCGTTAACCTGCTGGTTGGCTCAGCATCTGCGAAGTGGGCCCTGATCGGTCCAATCATGGTACCGATGCTAATGGCTGTGGGTATTTCTCCTGAGCTGACTCAGGCGGCTTACCGTGTTGGTGACTCTGTATCTAACATCATTTCTCCAATGATGGTGTTCTTCCCGCTGGTTGTTGTCTACATGCAGCGTTACGTGAAGAGCTCAGGTATCGGTTCTCTGGCTTCGATGATGATGCCGTACTCAATTGCCATGCTGATTGGCTGGACAGTGTTCCTACTGATTTACTGGGCAATCGGTATCCCACTAGGTATCCAGGCACCATACACTTACACCATGTAAGTTCAGAAGTATCCTGAAAAAACAAAGCCCCGCACTGCGGGGTTTTTTTATGCCTTCAGGGTAACCTCCGTCATGCTTTATCGGAATGTTATGTTGTTGAAATGTAGGCGTGTATTGTCGGTGTCAATAATTCAGTGTCGAGTGATTGTTAATCCTGATTTTGTTGTATTGTTTGAAATTTAATTTTGCAAAATTTAAATCCTGTACTAATGCAATAGTACGGTTTGAGTTGTTGCTTAACCTGAGCTGAACGGGTTTTTGTTCTGGGTTTTGTGTATATGATGGTTTTTTGATTTGAATTGGTGCCGATTTAGTGGTTTTACTCAAATGAAATGATTTGTTAGCTTTCTTTGAAAGCACAACATTAAAACTCAATCGGTGTATTAAGGAAGTACGATTATGAGTGAGACCATTTCTAGCCCGCCTTCGCAGAAAGGCATCATCGCGTTCATTGAGCGTGCCGGTAAAAAAATCCCTGATCCTGTGATCATTTTCATGTCGCTGTTTGTATTCTGTCTGGCGCTAACTGCTGTCATCGGCGGCTTGCAGTTTGAGATCACGGGGGCAGATGGTGGTGCCGTCACCCACAGCATTAAAAACATGATGGCGACGGAAAACGTCCGCTGGATGTTTGATAATGCGTTGCTGACAAACTGGCTATCGTTTGGCGGTGGTGTGCTGGGCGTGATCCTGATTGTGATGCTGGGGGTCGGAATTGCCGAAAATTCGGGGTTGTTGTCGGCCGTTATTAAGAAAGTCGGCCTGCGTATCAATGAACGCTACCTGCCACTGTTGGTGATCTTCCTGGGTATCATGAGCTCGATTGCAACGGATGCCGGCTACTTGATCCTGATCCCGCTTGCCGGTCTGCTTTACGCGGGGCTGGGCAAGAACCCATTGATCGGTATGGCGGCAGCGTTCGCCGGTGTGTCGGCGGGTTTCAGTGCCAACTTGATCCCGGCTACGCCAGTTGACGTCATCCTGGGTGCCAACGCACGGATCTTTGCGGAGTCTCAGGGGATCCCATTTGAAACCGCGGCAGGCGAAGCCATTAACCCGGCAACCATGCACTACTTCTTCATTTTCACCTCGACCTTTATCCTTGCGGGTCTAGGTGCTTGGGTAACAAGCCGCTTTGTTGCTCCGCGCCTTGAGAAAATGTCGTACCAACTGCCGGAAGATCTGAACCTGAATGACTTCCAGGTTTCGGATTCAGAGAACAAAGGCCTGCGTGCCGCTGGTCTAGGCCTTATTATTGCATTGGCTGCAGTGGTGGGTTTGGCAATGGGCCCGTTGGCGACCTACACCAATGAGGCCGGACGCGAGGTAACGCCGTACTTAGACAATGTGATCTTGTTGATTGCGATGGTGTTTGCGGTTGTTGGTATCTTCTTCGGTGTGGCCACTGGCAAGTTCAAATCACTGCAGGATGTAGTGAAGGCGATGGTTACGCAGATGAACACCATGGGGTACATCCTGGTATTGACGTTCTTCTGCTATAACTTCCTGGCACTGCTTGGCTTCTCTGGCCTAGGTACGTATGTGACTTACCTGGGGGCGACGTTCCTGAGCGCACTTGGTCTGCAGCAGTTCCCAATTCTGTTGATCATCGGCTTTATTCTGACCACGGCGGTTATCAACCTGTTCGTCGGTGGCCTGACGTCGAAGTGGATGCTGCTTGGTCCTATCTTCGTGCCGATGTTGTACCAAGTAAACCCGAACATGACCCCGGATCTTGTGACGGCGGCCTACCGCGTCGCGGACTCTTCGACCAACATCATCACACCGATGATGAGCTATGCGGGGGTCATCCTGGCCTTCATGCGTAAGTACAAGCCAGAGCTGTCGTTCGGTGATGTGATTGCCATGATGGTACCTTACTCGGTGGCTTTCCTGACGGTATGGACGTCGGTGCTGGTTGCTTTCTTTGCTTTCAATATCCCTCTGGGTTTTTAATTGAGTCTGCAGACAGTAATCGTCCGATAAAACGAACCCCGCGCAAGCGGGGTTTTTTTATCCGTGCCCGAAGGCTGGTTTACAGCAGGTACTGGGCATGGAAGCGCAGGTGATCATCGATAAAGCTAGCGATGAAATAGTAGCTGTGGTCATAACCTTCCTGCATCCGGAGTTCAAGCGGGTAGTCGACGCTCTGGGCGGCGGCAGCGAGTGAATCCGGCTTTAGTTGCTCGTCAAGGAAGTTGTCCTGATCGCCTTGGTCAACGAGGGCTGGCACCGGTTGCTGGTTGTGCTTGAGCAACTCGGTGGTGTCGTATTGCAGCCAGTTGGTGCGATCGTCACCGAGGTAACCACGCAGGGCTTTTTCGCCCCACGGGCAATTAACCGGATTGCTGATCGGGCTGAAAGCGGAGACCGAGCTGTAGCGTGATGGGTTGCGCAGGGCAATCATCAGTGCACCGTGGCCGCCCATAGAATGGCCGCTGATCGCCCGTTTATCGCTGACTGGAAAGTGCGCCTCGATCAGGGCTGGCAACTCGTTGACCACATAATCGTACATCTGATAATGGCGGTTCCACGGGGCCTGGGTGGCATTGACATAAAAGCCAGCACCGAGGCCGAAGTCGTAGGCCCCTTCTGGATCGTCCGGTACTCCTTCGCCGCGCGGGCTGGTATCCGGTGCCACGATGGCAATGCCGAGCTCCGCCGCTAGGCGCTGAGCGCCGGCTTTTTGCATGAAGTTCTCATCGGTACAGGTCAAGCCTGACAACCAGTACAGCACCGGCACTTTAGTACCTTGGGCAATGTGCGGCGGGAGAAAAATGGCGAAGCGCATGTCACAGTTCAGCACCGAAGAGTGGTGGGTATATTGCTTGTGCCAGCCCCCAAAGCTTTTGTTCCAGCTTGTGTTTTCGATAGTCATTAGATTCTCATACTCTCTAGGGTAACTGGGCTCCCGAAGGAGCCCAGCGCTTTGCATTATTTGTTGTAGTGAATGACAGAGCGGATGCTCTTGCCTTCGTGCATCAGGTCGAAAGCGTCGTTGATGTCATCCAGGCCCATGGTGTGGGTGATAAAGTCATCAAGCTTGAACTCGCCAGCCATGTAACGTTCAACAATTTCAGGCAGTTCAGAGCGGCCTTTGACACCACCGAATGCCGAGCCTCGCCATACACGGCCTGTCACTAGTTGGAACGGGCGGGTGGAGATTTCCTGGCCAGCGCCGGCAACACCGATGATCACCGATTCGCCCCAGCCTTTGTGGCAGCACTCAAGGGCGGAACGCATGACGTTAACGTTACCGATACACTCGAACGAGAAGTCGACGCCGCCATCGGTCATTTCCACAATGACTTCTTGGATAGGCTTGTCGTAGTCATTCGGATTGATGCAGTCGGTTGCACCTAATTCTTTGGCCAGAGCATATTTGCTCTCGTTGATATCGACACCGATAATGCGGCTGGCACCAGCCATAGTCGCGCCGATGATGGCTGACAGGCCAATCCCGCCAAGGCCGAATACGGCAACCGTATCCCCCTTTTGTACTTTGGCGGTTTTCAGTACCGCCCCCATACCGGTTGTTACGCCGCAGCCGAGTAGGCAAACTTCTTCCAGTGGCGCTTCTTTGTTCACCTTCGCCAGGGAGATTTCAGGCAGTACGGTGTATTCCGAGAACGTCGAGCAGCCCATGTAGTGGTAGATTGGCTGGCCATCTTTGTAGAAACGGGTGGTGCCGTCAGGCATCAGGCCTTTGCCTTGGGTTTCGCGGATTTTCTGGCACAGGTTGGTTTTGCCTGATTTACAGAACTTACATTCGCCACATTCCGGGGTGTAAAGCGGGATAACATGGTCACCGACTTCTACGCTGGTCACCCCTTCACCCACCATTTCAACAATACCGCCACCTTCATGGCCAAGAATTGCCGGGAAGATCCCTTCCGGATCATCGCCTGACAGGGTGAAGGCATCGGTGTGGCAGACACCGGTGGCAATGATGCGTACCAATACTTCGCCTTTTTTCGGCAGCATGACATCCACTTCTTCGACAGAAAGTGGTTGGTTCGGACCCCAGGCGATAGCTGCTTTGGATTTGATAAATTGTTCAGACATTGTATTTCTCTCTCATTATCGGTCGGCCGATTGCTTCACTGGCCAGTATTGGTTCCTGCTGTAGCTTTAACAGTAGGTGAGATTTTTAACGGCGGTGCAGAGATTGTCTGCACTGCCGTTTCGTTTTGATGGGCTTAGTATATTCATTTCTATTTGGTTGATAATCACCCTATAATGCAAATAACTTTTTCTAGTGTGTAACAATGGTGGGATATGTTTTTGTGGGAAGGAGTCAGTGAATTTGTCGCAGTGGCGGAAGCCGAAAGTTTTACCGCGGCATCCAAGCAGTTGGGAATTTCCACCGCGCAAGTGAGTCGCCAGATCAGTGCATTGGAAAATCGGCTCAATACCAAGCTGTTTTACCGCACTACCCGCAAGGTCTCGCTGACTGAGGAAGGGGCGATTTATTACCAGCATTGCCGCCGCTTGATGGATGGACTGCAAGAAGCCGAGCGGGCGATCAGCGATCGGCGCGATACCCCTCAGGGTAACCTGAAGTTGACGGCACCGGTGACCTATGGCGAGCAGTACATTATGCCGTTGGTCATAGACTTCATGTTGCAGTATCCCGAGGTCGAGGTGACGATGAATTTGACCAACCAGACCGTGGATCTGGTCGAGGGCGGGTATGATTTGGCGATCCGCCTTGGCAAGCTCAGCAGCTCGACCATGATGGCCAAGCGCTTGGCCAGCCGTACCCAGTTTGTCTGTGCGTCGCCGGGGTATTTGGAAAAGTTCGGGGTACCCCACTCGCTGTCAGAGCTTCGCCACCATAATTGCCTTGTGGGCAACTATGATCACTGGCGCTTCCAGGAGGCAGGCAAAGAGCGCAGTGTTAGGATCGATGGCACTCTGCGTTGTGCCAGCGGCCATGCCCTGCGTGATGCGGCCTTGAAAGGGCTGGGCCTGATCCAGTTGCCTGACTATTACATTATTGATGATCTGGAGAGGGGCGATCTGGTCACCGTGTTGGATACTTTCCGTGAGCCGGAGGAGGGGATCTGGGCGCTGTATCCCCATAATCGCCACCTCTCCCCCAAGGTACGCCTGCTGGTGGACTTTCTTGCCAAATCCTTGTCATAGTGCCGTTGATACGGGCCAGGACGGTAGGGGACGCAGCAAACCTCGCATCCGGTGGGTATTTGGGTATAATCAGCGGCCTCAAGCAACAGAGAGAATATGTTCTATGACCGAGCCATCGATGTCAGAGCTAGCGAGGGCAGAAGCCATCCAGGAATACAACGACGAAGAGTTCATGCGCCGTGCCATGGAGCTTGCCGCCCGTGCCGAGGCGGATGGTGAAGTGCCGGTCGGTGCCGTTGTGGTTTATCAGGGACGGGTGGTCGGTGAAGGCTGGAACCGCTCGATCACCCAGCATGATGCCACCGCTCACGCCGAGATCATGGCACTGCGCCAGGCTGGCCAGGTATTGCAGAACTATCGCCTGATCGACGCCACTTTGTATGTTACCTTGGAGCCATGCCCGATGTGCGCCGGTGCGATGGTCCACAGCCGGATCGGCAAAGTGGTCTTTGGGGCCCACGATCTGAAAACCGGGGCGGCTGGCAGCATCATGAACTTGCTGAGTTACGAGCAGGTCAATCACCATGTGGCTATCGAGTCAGGGGTATTGGCCGAGGAGTGCCGTGCCCAGCTACAGGCTTTTTTCAAACGCCGCCGGGCGGAGAAAAAGGCTGAGAAGAAAGCCCGCCAGCAAGCCTTGCAGGCAGCAGACAAACCTTCCTAATTCTTTCCTATCACACTTTCATGGCCAGCAGGGATCAGATCCCTGCGGTACTGTGGATGACGTAGCTGCGCTGGCGCCATAGGATTTTCTTGCGGATGTTGGCGTTGAGCCGCTTGCGGCGGGTGGCAGCAGATGCCATCCGCTTGCGCATGTTGCTGATCGTTTTTTTCTTCGAAAAGTGCATTGAGCCTCCTCCATTAGAACTGCTCTGGGGCGAAGCATATAACATTAGTATCTCTGATCTCTCCCATTTATCTAACGACAATGGTCACGCTTTGCGATCATTATTTTCAGCGTGGGACATCAAACTGTGAGCAATCTCACCCCGGCTAGGCCGGGGTGAGAGGGAGGTTAATTGCTGGCGGTTTTGCCTGGCGCAGCCACATCCTGTGTAGCAGGAGCTTCCTCACCCGGCGGAAGTTGCTGGGCCAGGGGTTGGGAGGTTGGCGTAATGGTGTGCAGCCCATCAATCAGCTCGATGTCTTCGAGCTGCGGCTCCTGACTGTGGGTTTGCTCGTAACCGATGATGCTCTGGTAGTAGCGGCGGATATTTTCTACATAATGCAGAGCTTCATCACCACGGGCATAGCCATAACGGGTTTGCTTGTAGTATTTGCGCTGGCGGAGCAGCGGCAGGCGTTGCTTCACATCGCTCCAGGCATCGGGGTTGCCGCCTTGTGATTGGGTCAGGCGGCGGGCATCCATCATGTGACCGAAGCCGACATTGTAGGAGGCCAGGGCAAACCACACTTTCTCGTGCTCTTCGATACTGTCAGGGATCCGGTTGATCATCTTGCGCAGGTAATCGGTACCACCACGGATGCTCTGCTCCGGATCCAGGCGGTTCTGTACCCCGACAGAGCGGGCCGTCGGTAGGGTTAGCATCATCATCCCGCGTACCCCGGTTGGTGAGACCGCGCGAGGGTTCCAGTGTGACTCCTGATAGGACAGGGCGGCAATCAGACGCCAGTCAAACTCGTTGGCGTACTGCTTGAAGAGGTCTTTCCATTTAGGCAGCTTGCTTTCAACCGCACGCAGGAAGGCACGGGTATCGACATAATCGAATTTGTCGACATGGCCGAGGTATTTCTCTTCCAGCTTGGCTAGTTCACCGCTTTGCTGGATTTCACCGAAGAATTCGATCAGCAGCGCATAGAGGCTGTCATCGTTATTCTGGTTGACGAACCAGGCGATCGGTTCATCCTCGGTCAGCTCCAGTGCCGTGGTGACATCCGGCAGGATACGCTGGTTCAGGGCAATATCGACGGAGTCTGCCAGGGTATAGTCAAGCTCGCCCTCGGCCACCTGGCGTAGCAGCTCGTCGCTGTCGATTTCTTCCAGTGACTGCCATTCAAGGCTTGGGTGCGCCAGCTTGAGGGCCTGCAAGGTCTTTTCATGGCTGGAGCCTTTGACCACGGCCAGCGTCCCTTTGTTTTCGGCCAAGTCTTCAATGCTGCGCGGGCGCCACTGGCCTTTTTTGTAGACCACTTTCTGGCTGGCATAATAATAAGCCGGCGCGGCACGAAACTGGGCCAGGCGCTCATCGGTCATGGTCAGGCCGGCGGCAAGGATATCCACATCGCCGCGCTCAAGACCGGGAAACAGGCCCGAGAGGGTGAACATGGCTTTCATTTCCAGTTTCACGCCAAGTCGGTCGGCAAAGCGGCGGGCCAGCTCGTAATCCAAACCGGTTGGGCCTTCATTACCGATATAGTAGGAGAGCTGGTTATTGAGCGTGCCGACCCGTAGGACACCTTCTTCCCGGATCCGTTCTAATTCCGTACCGGGCTTTTCTTGCCACAGGCAGCCATTGAGAACAAACAGACTCAATAGTAAGGCAATGAATTGTCTAAAACTTGGATTCGGGCGAAGAATGCTCAACGAGTTATGCTCTTGGTAAAATCAGGACGTCCTTTATACCAAAGCTCGCCCGATCCGCAAAATAATCACATTCGTTTGGTGCCTCGTTTGTGGCAGAAAAAAGCACTTCTTAAATCTGAAATCGTAAAAAAATGTGTGAAAAGCAGACGCTGTGACAGATATCCCACTGGTTTTTGGTGCTGATTGAAAAAAAAACACGCAAACGGTTGCGTCAGGTGTTACGTCACAAAAAAAATTCCCTTATACTACGCCCCATCCTGAGCTGCTCGCCTCAAACAGGTCATGGCAAGCGAGGTGGCATTGACGTAATTGTCCCGGTATCGCCCCGGGGGTTAGGCCAATATCACCTTCATTCAACTGCTAATCGAGAGACGTACGCACATGGAAATTTTGCGTGGTTCACCCGCACTGTCTGAGTTTCGCGTTAATAAGCTACTAGAGCGTTGCCGCGAATTGGATCTGCCTGTGTCAGGTATTTATGCTGAGTTCATGCACTTTGCAGACTTGTCTGCGCCATTGAGTGCGGACGAGCAAGAAAAGCTGGCAAGCTTGCTGACTTACGGCCCTACGATTGCAGAGCATGAGCCGTCTGGCCTACTGCTGCTGGTTACCCCGCGTCCGGGAACAATCTCCCCATGGTCATCGAAGTCCACCGATATCGCCCACAACTGTGCCCTGGGCCAGGTTAAGCGTCTTGAGCGTGGTACGGCTTACTATATCGAAGCTTCAGCCGAGCTGTCTGCTGAGCAAATCACCGAACTGAAAGGCCTGATCCACGACCGCATGATGGAAGTGGTGTTCACTGAACTTGATTCGGCTGCTGCCCTGTTCCAAGTGGCAGAGCCTGCTCCTGTTGCGGATGTTGACCTACTGTCAGGCGGCCGCAAGGCGCTTGAAGAGGCAAACGTTACCCTGGGTCTTGCGCTGGCGGAAGATGAAATTGACTACCTCGTAGACAGCTTCGTCAACAAGCTAGAGCGTAATCCGACTGATATCGAGTTAATGATGTTTGCCCAGGCGAACTCGGAGCACTGCCGCCATAAGATTTTCAACGCAGATTGGACAATCGACGGCGTTAAGCAGGAAAAATCCCTGTTCAAGATGATCAAAAACACGTTCGAAACGACACCTGACCATGTCCTGTCTGCGTATAAAGATAACGCAGCAGTAATGACGGGCTCTAAAGTCGGTCGTTTCTTCCCTGATCCTGAGACTCGCCAGTACAACTACCACAACGAAGATGCGCACATCCTGATGAAGGTTGAGACGCACAACCACCCAACGGCTATTTCACCTTGGCCGGGTGCTTCAACCGGTTCTGGCGGTGAAATCCGTGACGAAGGCGCAACAGGTATCGGTGGTAAGCCAAAAGCTGGCCTGGTGGGCTTCACTACTTCTAACCTGCGCATCCCTGGCTTTGAGCAGCCATGGGAAACAGACTTCGGCAAGCCAGGCCGGATTGTTAACGCCCTAGATATCATGCTGGAAGGCCCACTGGGTGGCGCGGCGTTCAATAACGAATTTGGTCGTCCAAACCTACTTGGTTACTTCCGTACTTACGAAGAAAAAGTGACTTCACACGCTGGTGAAGAAGTACGTGGTTACCACAAGCCAATTATGATTGCCGGTGGTATGGGTAACATCCGGGACGAGCACGTTCAAAAGAAAGAGATCCCTGTGGGTGCCAAGCTTATCGTGCTGGGTGGTCCTGCGATGAACATCGGCCTGGGTGGCGGTGCGGCTTCTTCCATGGCCTCTGGCCAGTCGGCAGAAGATCTGGACTTCGCGTCTGTACAGCGTGAGAATCCAGAAATGGAGCGTCGCTGTCAGGAAGTGATCGACCGCTGCTGGCAGCTAGGCGATGCTAACCCTATTGCCTTTATCCACGATGTAGGCGCAGGCGGTATTTCTAATGCACTGCCAGAGCTTGTAGACGATGGTGAGCGTGGTGGTATCTTCCAGCTACGTGATGTGCCAAACGATGAGCCGGGTATGAGCCCACTTGAGATCTGGTGTAACGAATCGCAAGAACGTTACGTGATGGCCGTTGCGTCAGAGAACATGGCAGCATTTGATGCTATCTGTAAGCGTGAGCGTGCACCTTACGCAGTCGTTGGTGAAGCAACAGAAAAGCGCGAGCTGAAACTGGAAGATTCACACTTCGACAACACGCCAATCGATATGCCGATGGATATCCTGCTTGGCAAAACGCCGAAGATGCACCGCGATGCGAAAACATTGAAAGTTGATAGCCCTGCGATCACCCGTGACGGCATCGAAATCAATGAAGCGGCTGACCGCGTTCTTCGCCTGCCTACGGTTGCTGAGAAGACGTTCCTGATCACTATCGGTGACCGCACGGTGACAGGCCTTGTGGCGCGTGATCAGATGGTTGGTCCATGGCAGGTGCCTGTGGCTAACTGCGCGGTAACCGCAGCAAGCTACGATTCTTACCATGGTGAAGCCATGTCGATGGGTGAGCGCACGCCCGTTGCCCTCCTAGACTTTGGTGCCTCTGCCCGTCTAGCGGTGGGTGAGTCCCTAACTAACATTGCCGGTACTGACATCGGTGATATCAAGCGCATTAAACTGTCTGCTAACTGGATGTCTCCAGCCGGTCACCCAGGTGAAGATGCTGGCCTATATGAAGCCGTTAAAGCGGTCGGTGAAGAGCTTTGTCCGGCGCTTGGCCTGACTATCCCTGTCGGTAAAGACTCGATGTCGATGAAGACCAAGTGGGAAGAGAATGGCGAAAACAAAGAAGTCACTTCTCCGCTGTCTCTTATCATTACAGCATTTGGCCGTGTGGAAGACGTGCGCAAGACAGTCACGCCTCAGCTTCGCACTGACAAAGGCGAGACTTCACTGCTTCTTGTTGACCTAGGTAACGGTAAGAACCGCCTGGGGGCAACGGCTCTGGCTCAGGTTTACAAGCAGCTGGGTGATAAGCCGGCTGACGTAGACAACGCAGAGCAGCTAAAAGGTTTCTTCGATGCGATGCAAACTCTTGTTCGTGATGACAAGCTGGTGGCTTACCACGACAAGGGTGACGGTGGTCTGTTCGTGACACTGGCAGAGATGGCGTTTGCCGGTCACTGTGGCGTGAAAGCAGAGGTTGCTGGCCTAGGTGATGATGCACTGGCTGCACTATTTAACGAAGAGCTAGGTGCGGTTGTTCAGGTGAAGAACGACGACCTTGAAGCGGTTAAAGCGGTACTGGCCGCAAATGGCCTAGAAGCTTGCTCGCATGTTATCGGTAGCGTTGAAGCTTCTGACAGCATTGTTATCACTGCAGGCGATGCGGTTGTCCTTGAGCGCTCTCGCACCGAGCTTCGTACTATCTGGGCTGAAACCACGCATAAGATGCAGGGCCTTCGTGATAACCCAGCCTGTGCTGACCAAGAGTTCGAAGCGAAGAAAGACAATACTGACCCAGGCCTTAACACCAAGCTGAGCTTCGACATTAACGAAGACGTAGCGGCACCGTACATTGCTAAGGGTGCCAAGCCGAAGATGGCTATTCTGCGTGAGCAGGGTGTTAACTCTCACGTTGAAATGGCGGCTGCTTTTGACCGCGCCGGCTTTGAAGCAACCGATATCCACATGAGTGATATCCTGACCGGTCAGGCGGTACTGGACGAGTACCACGGCCTAGTGGCTTGTGGTGGTTTCTCTTACGGTGACGTACTGGGTGCCGGTGAAGGTTGGGCGAAGTCTATCCTGTTCAATGGCCAGGCTCGCGAGCAGTTCCAGAGCTTCTTCAACCGTGACAACACCTTTTCGCTAGGTGTGTGTAACGGCTGTCAGATGCTGTCGAACCTGAAAGAGCTGATCCCGGGTGCTGACCTATGGCCGCGTTTCGTGCGTAACGAATCTGAGCGTTTTGAAGCGCGCTTCAGCCTGGTTGAAGTACAGAAGTCTGATTCTGTGTTCTTCAGTGGTATGGAAGGCTCGCGCATGCCAATCGCGGTATCGCACGGTGAAGGTCGTGTTGAAGTTCGTGATGCTGACCACCTGGCAGCGATTGAAGCATCTGGTACGGTTGCGGTACGTTACGTGGACAACCACGGTAACCCAACCCAGCAGTACCCGAACAACCCGAACGGTTCACCGAACGCTATCACTGGCCTGACAACGCAAGATGGTCGTGTGACTATCATGATGCCTCACCCAGAGCGTGTGTTCCGTACCGTGGCGAACTCTTGGCATCCGGATGACTGGAGCGAGAACAGCCCGTGGATGCGCATGTTCCGCAATGCCCGCGTGAATATCGGCTAATAAGCTAATCACTTAATATTGATGAAAAAAACCGCTCCCAGTGAGCGGTTTTTTATTATCGGTATCATTTTTGGGAAATAAAAGTAGCAACAAATGCAAGACTATGATTAAGCTGAAGTTATCCATCAGGTGAATAATCGATGGGGCATAAGTCCAAAGTGGGTGCTGGAGGTGTAATGATTTTTTTCGATCTCGACAATACCCTGCTTGATCATGATGGCGCGGAGCAAGACGCCATTCGTGATTTCGCCAAGCGTTACCGTGATGAAATTATTGACTGCCCAGACGGTATCGAAGTGATGTGGCGGGCAATTACTGACCAAAAGCGCCAGCAGTGGCGGGCCGGAAAGCTCAACTTCGAAGGGCTGCGTCGGGCCCGGATCAGTGCCTTGTTCCGCCGCCCGCTCAGTGAAGAGTTGGCGGACGAGCTGATTGCAGAGTACTACGCCAATTACCGCCAATACTGGCGCTTGTTTCCCGATGTCCTGCCAGCACTGAAGAAGCTGCGCAATGTCGCTCCGCTTGCCATCATCACCAATGGTTTTACCTATCATCAGGAAGCGAAATTACAGGTGACAGGGATCCGCGAGTATTTCTCGTTCTTGGTGATCTCGGAGCAGGTGGGGGCCGCCAAGCCAGACCCGAAAATCTTCCAGCATGCACTGAAGCAAAGCGGCAAAACAGCGCAGGAGTGCTGGTATATCGGCAATCACCCTTTCAATGATGCCATGGCAGCCAGCGAGCTGGGGTTCAAAGCGGTGTGGCTTAACCGCTATAAGCGTGATACCAAAGTCTCGACCCGGGTGGTTAGAAGCCTTGAAGGGCTGGTGGATTTGGTTACCGTGCATTACTAGTGAGGGAACCTATTGTCAAACCAAGGTCTAATCAAGAGAAGGGAAACTCCCCCCAAAATAGATTGAATAATTGTTGTACTGGTTAAAATACCCGCATAAAATGTGCGCTCATTTTTGCGGGCTCTAAATGTCATTACCTCATGGAAGAGAGACAACAATGGATGTAACACGTCGTGGACTGCGTTTTGCCACCAAGGGGCTAGCAGTACTTGTAATGATTTGCCTGGTAAGATACGCCGACAACTTTGTGTTGATTTTCAGCCTAAACCAGGTCGGCATTGTGCCAAGCTTCATCGCACTCTTGGTCTTACTTTCCGGTATCGGTGCGATATTGGGTCTTAGCCGCGGCAATCGCTGGGGCTTCATCCCGCTGTACTTTTTTATTCCCGCCGTCACCATGTTTTTCAACTATAGCCTGATCCCTTACCTGCCTCAGTTGGTAACTCCTGAGTTTCGCAGTATCGTGATCTTTTTCCTCAACAGTAGCGTGCTACTTTTTTCTGTTCTGCTATTGCTGAAAATGATGGACAGTGATGTCATATTCTCGATAGAAAAATACTGAAACGCTGATCTTTCAGCCCCAGGCTTTTGATATACTTCAGCTTAAATCAAACAGGTCGTTGGCAGGTCCCCAGTTCCAACTTTGCCAAATGCCTCCTGCTCAGCAAAGGATGATGAGAATGAAAAAAATTGAAGCCATCATCAAGCCGTTCAAGCTTGACGATGTTCGCGAAGCCCTAGCCGATGTCGGTATCACCGGTATGACCGTCTCTGAAGTTAAAGGTTTCGGCCGCCAGAAAGGCCACACCGAGCTCTACCGTGGTGCCGAATACATGGTCGACTTCCTGCCGAAAGTGAAGCTGGAAATCGTCGTGGCCGATGAAGTGGCCGATCAGTGTGTCGATACCATCATCGAAACCGCCCAAACCGGTAAGATCGGTGACGGCAAGATCTTCATGTTTGACGTCGAGCGCGTGGTGCGTATCAGGACTGGTGAGGAAGACGAAGACGCTATCTAAATTAAGATGATAGCTTCGTTATTTCGCTCAATAACTTTATCGGGAGTGCTCATTTATGCGTATAAACTCCGCGCTCCCTCTGTGTTCTTGAGCGAAATCTCTTTGCCCTCATCTCAATTGCTCAATTCAAACTCCGCGCTTCCTCTTAGCCTGAGAATGAAACAGCATAGCCAAAGTCGATTTGGCTGAATAAACTCCGCGCTCCCTCTGTGTTCTTGAGCGAAATCTCTTTGCCCTCATCTCAATTGGCCATTGGCAGGTGGCTATCGGCCAGTGGAAGAGCAAAGGGCAGGAGCAAGAGCTTGATTGGGGAAAGTTATTCCACAATCCTGAGTCGCCCATCGCCCATCGCCCATCGCCCATCGCCCATCGCCCATCGCCCATCGCCCATCGCCCATCGCCCATCGCCTGATTAATAGGTTTTGCTTATTGAATGTATAAACCAATACGAATGGAGTCTGGTTATCCCCACCCGTATTATTGAGGAAAACCAAGGGGGAAATGATTATGTCGACACACAATATGATTGGCCTGGATAGCGTTAAATCTGAAGAGCTAGCCGTTGAACTCAACAAGCTGCTGGCCAACTACCAAGTGCTATACATGAACACGCGTGGCTATCATTGGAATATCAAGGGTAAAGAGTTCTTTGAGCTGCATGTGAAATTCGAAGAGATCTATACCGATCTGCAGGTAAAAATTGATGAACTGGCCGAGCGTGTGCTGACCCTAGGGGCTACACCTTCACATAGCTTTAGTGAATATCTAGAGGTAAGCGAAATCAAAGAGCACCTTAACGCCCATACTGGTGATGAGTGTGTTGGCGGCCTGCAACAGGGCTTCCAAACCGTGTTGGGTATGCAGCGCAGTATTCTTACTTTGGCTGGTGAAGCAAATGACGAGGGCACTGCCGCGATCATGGGTGATTACATCCGTGAGCAAGAAAAGCTGATGTGGATGTTCAACGCGTATAACCGCAATTGACCCACAGCCTCTAGGCACAGCAGCACAAACGGGAATTAGGCACGAAAAAAAGAGGTCGCAGGAAGCGACCTTTTTTATGTTTTTTTAAACCTAGGATCTAGGAACAAGGGGCTAGAACCGCGCTTTATCCTGCCTGTGGCTTTAGCTCACCGCTGTAGCGGCCTGGTTTGTGGTTCATCGCCAGAACCAGGTTCAGCATGAAAGCGCCGACGACCGAGAACATCAATACCATCGGGCTGACAAGGAAGAAAGAAGCCACCAGAATAGTGATATCAATGCCCATCTGTAGCTTACCGGCCGACCAGCCCATTTTTTCCTGTAGGAACAGCACCAGCACGTTGAAGCCACCCAGGCTAGTTTTATGGCGAAATAGGATCAGCATACCCAAGCCCATCAGCAAGCCACCGATCAGGGCGCAGTAAAGTGGTTCGAGGCGGCTGATCTCCAGTACGTGGTGGAGGTTGTCGGTAATGATAGATACCAGACCGCCGGAGATCACACTGGTGATTGCAAAGCTTTTGCCCATGCGGAACCAGGCCATCAGGTAAAACGGGCAGTTCATCAAAAAGTACAGCTGGCCAAACGACAGATCGACAAACTGGCTAACCAGCAGAGCAAGGCCAGTGGTACCGCCGGTGAGAAGATCGGCTTGCTGGAGAAAGAAAACCCCTTGGGCCACGATGAAAGTACCGGTAAGAATAGCAATGATATTTTCTTTCAGTGAATGATGATAACCGCTCAAGACAACACTCCTTATGTATAGAGGTGTCATGATATAGGGCATTGATGACAAGCGTGATAGCCGACATGAAATCTGTCTGTTGGTCGGTGTACAAATTAGATTACGCTGTCGTAAAAAATTAATTTCAATCATTACTTGTAATGTGGGTATTTTAGATTTGGTTACCTACGCCGAGGGAGTGAACAACTTGAAAACAATTCATACCAAAAATGAAATAAATACCAATAAAAAGTCACAACAGGGGTATCTGATTTAGATCAAATTATGTAAAATACTGCGTTATCTACAGGCGAGACGAAAACGTTTGCGTCCGCGTGACGCCTAGCTTTGCGGTTTTTCCGTTTTTTGCCAATTTTATGTGTTTACTGCCTCTTTGTCGGCGTGGCTACTAACCGGCTTGCCAGAGACAAAAAGGACTAAAACAATCTGAGTCAGGAGATACAGATGCTAAAGCGCGACATGAATATTGCCGACTACGATGCTGAACTATTTGCAGCGATCCAGGAAGAAACGGCGCGTCAGGAAGAGCACATCGAGTTGATTGCTTCTGAAAACTACACCAGCCCACGCGTGATGGAAGCCCAGGGCTCCCAACTGACCAATAAGTATGCCGAAGGCTACCCGGGCAAGCGCTACTATGGTGGTTGTGAGTACGTTGACAAAGCCGAGCAGCTAGCGATTGACCGTGCCTGCCAGCTATTTGGTGCCGAGTACGCCAACGTTCAGCCTCACTCTGGCTCGCAAGCGAACAACGCAGTGTACATGGCGCTACTGAATGCTGGCGATACCGTTCTGGGAATGAGCCTGGCACACGGTGGCCACTTGACTCACGGCTCACCAGTTAACTTCTCCGGTAAGCTGTATAACATCATTCCTTACGGTATCGATGAGCAGGGCCAGATCGATTACGACGAGATGGAAGCCTTGGCAGTAGAGCACAAGCCAAAAATGATCATCGGTGGCTTCTCTGCCTACTCGCAGGTTGTTGATTGGAAGCGTATGCGCGAAATCGCCGATAAGGTTGGCGCTTACCTGTTTGTTGATATGGCGCATGTTGCCGGTTTGATTGCCGCAGGTGTCTACCCGAACCCGGTTCCGCATGCTCATGTGGTAACAACCACAACGCACAAGACACTGGCTGGTCCACGTGGCGGCCTAGTGCTGTCTAATGGTGGCGAAGATCTTTACAAGAAGCTGAACTCGGCGGTATTCCCGGGTGGCCAGGGCGGTCCTTTGATGCATGTGATTGCAGCGAAGGCGGTGGCATTCAAAGAAGCGATGGAGCCGGAGTTCAAAGACTACCAGGCCCGCGTGGTTGAAAATGCCAAGGCGATGGTTGGCGAGTTCCTGGAGCGCGGATACAAGATTGTTTCTGGCAGCACAGAGAATCACCTGTTCCTGGTTGATCTGATCGACAAGGGGATCACCGGTAAAGAAGCCGACGCGGCGCTGGGTGCGGCCAACATCACGGTGAACAAGAACAGCGTACCGAATGATCCGCGCAGCCCGTTTGTGACGTCGGGTATCCGTGTCGGTACGCCAGCGATCACCCGTCGTGGCTTTAGCGTTGAAGATGCCAAGCAACTGGCGAACTGGATGTGTGATGTGATGGATAACATCGACAACCCAGAAGTGATTGAAGCGACCAAGGCGAAGGTATTGGAAATCTGTCACCGCCTACCTGTTTACGCGTAATGACAGGTGCCGGTCAGCGGCGGTATTAGAACGAAAGAGGGTCTGCGGCTTGCAGGCCCTTTTTTATTGCCTGTTGGCCGCATTTTCGCGAGAAATTTTGTGGTAATAGTCTCCCCCCGTTACTGAAATGGGTTACACTGGTGCGACGAAGTTGAGGAGGCAAGATGCATTGTCCTTTTTGTGGTGCCAATGACACCAAAGTAATAGATTCTCGATTGGTGGCCGATGGCCATCAGGTTCGTCGCCGCCGTCAATGCTTGGCATGCAGTGAGCGTTATACGACGTTTGAAACGGCTGAGCTGGTGATGCCTCGGGTGATCAAAACCAATGGTAACCGTGACCCGTTCAATGAAGATAAATTGCGCGGTGGGATCCAGCGTGCGTTGGAAAAGCGCCCTGTCAGCGCCGATGACATCGAGCGCGCCATCAATACCATCAAGTCACGCCTGCGGGCGACCGGTGAGCGCGAAGTGCCGTCGGAAATGATCGGTAACCTGGTGATGGAAGCCTTGAAAGAGCTCGATAAAGTGGCTTATATCCGCTTTGCTTCTGTCTACCGCAGTTTTGAAGACATTCGTGAGTTTGGTGAAGAAATCGCTAAACTGGAAAAATAATTGATGCCGGACGAAATGCGCCGGCTTTCTAACCGATACTGAAATCCCATGTTCTCATCTATCGACCATGCCATGATGCTGCGCGCAATCTCGTTGGCGAAGAACGGTCAGTACACCACCACCCCCAACCCCAATGTCGGCTGTGTGATCGCTTACGGCGATGAAATTGTCGGCGAAGGCTATCATTATCGTGCAGGCGAACCCCATGCTGAAGTGTTTGCGCTTCGGGCTGCCGGTGAAAAGGCAAAAGGGGCAACGGCGTATGTCACACTGGAGCCTTGCTCTCACTATGGTCGCACCCCGCCATGCGCTGAAGCGCTGGTCAAGGCCGGTGTCAAACGTGTGGTCTGCGCGATGGTAGATCCCAACCCGAAAGTTGCCGGACGAGGCATTGCCATTCTGCAACAGGCGGGCATTGAGGTGCAAACCGGCTTGTTGGAGCAAGATGCCGAAGCGTTGAATCCGGGTTTTATCAAGGTGATGAAGACCGGTCTGCCGTATCTCCAGCTCAAGCTGGCAGCCAGCCTTGACGGCCGTACTGCCTTGGCCAATGGTGAAAGTAAATGGATCACGGGGCCGGCAGCCAGGGCGGATGTCCAGCGCTACCGTGCTAAGGCCGGGGCTATTTTGTCGACCAGCGCAACGGTGTTGGCCGATGACCCGTCGTTGAACGTCCGTTGGCAGGAGCTGGGTGAGGACGTGCAGCAAGTGTACCCGCAGGCAGAGCTGCGCCAGCCGGTGAGGGTGGTGATTGACAGCCAGAACCGGGTGACACCGCAGCACCGTCTGATTAGCCTGCCGGGCACAACGCTACTGGCAAGAAAGCAGGCCGATACGTTGGAATGGCCGCAGGATGTAGAACAACTGGTTATGCCAGAAGGTGAGGGGATTGACCTCCACGCGCTTATGATTGAGTTGGCTAAGCACAATATCAACCATATCTGGGTGGAAGCGGGCGCCGGGCTTGCTGGTGGCCTGTTGCAGGCGGGGTTGGTGGATGAGCTGATCCTGTACCAGGCCCCAAAATTGATGGGTAGCGATAGCCGTGGTCTGGTGGATCTCAACGGACTGGTGTCGATGGCCCAGGTTCCCGAACTGACCATCTCGGATGTACGAATGGTCGGCGGTGATGTGCGTATCACTTCCCGTATTCAGCATCACATCCAATCTGATTTACTCAATGCAGACAAAGAATAAGGTTTGACATGTTTACTGGCATTATTGAAGCCGTGGGTACGATTACGGCCCTGACCCCAAAAGGCAAAGACATTTCTGTGACGGTGGACTCCGGCAAGCTGGACCTATCCGATGTAAAATTGGGTGACAGTATTGCCACCAACGGTGTGTGTCTGACTGTGGTAGCACTGACTGGCTCGGGCTACGTGGCTGATTTGTCGCTAGAAACCCTTAAGCGTACCGCATTTGTCAATTACCGTACTGGGCAGAAGGTTAACCTCGAGAAAGCCATGCTGCCAACCACTCGCTTCGGTGGCCATATGGTATCTGGTCATGTCGATGATGTGGCCGAGGTGATTGAGCGTACCCATACCGGCCGTGCGATTGAGTTTTGGCTCAAGGCTCCAGCACATTTGGCGAAGTATATTTCGGAGAAAGGCTCGGTGGCTGTCGATGGCATTAGCCTGACGGTCAATGCGATCCGGGGCGACGAGTTCAAGCTGACCATCGTGCCGCATACCGCTTCGGAAACCACCATGGAAGCGTTCGCCGCTGGCCGCAAGGTTAACCTGGAAGTTGACGTGATTGCCCGTTACCTCGAGCGCTTGATGCTGGGCGAGAAGGCTGCAGAGCCGAAGTCAGAAGTTTCTATGGATTTGCTGGCCCGCAGCGGGTTCCTTCGATAAACAGACAGAAGATTAACAAGAATTAAGGTAGCGATATGGCTCTAAGCAGTGCAAAGGAAATCATCGAAGATATCCGCCTAGGTAAGATGGTTATCCTGATGGATGACGAAGATCGTGAAAATGAAGGCGATCTGATCATTGCGGCGGAAAAAATCACCCCCGAGGCAATTAACTTCATGGCCCGCCATGGTCGTGGTTTGATCTGCCTGACCTTGACCAAGTCGCGCTGTAAGCAGCTTAAACTGCCTCTCATGGTGCAGGACAATACCGAGCAGTTCAGCACCAACTTCACCGTGTCGATTGAAGCGGCTGAAGGCGTGACGACGGGGATTTCGGCATCAGACCGCGCTGTGACCGTGCAGGCGGCCGTGGCGCCTGATGCGTCGCCAGCTGATATTGTGATGCCCGGCCATATCTTCCCACTGATGGCGCAGGAAGGCGGTGTTCTTGCACGTGCCGGTCACACCGAAGCCGGCTGTGATGTGGCCCGTTTGGCAGGCCTTGAGCCAGCGAGCGTGATTGTTGAGATCCTCAACGAAGACGGCACCATGGCGCGCCGCCCAGATCTTGAAGTCTTTGCTGAGCAGCACGGCCTGAAGCTGGGCACTATTGCGGATTTGATTGAGTACCGCAACAACAACGAGACCACTATCGAGCGTGTCGCGCAGTGTACCCTGCCAACCGAATTCGGTGATTTCGAGATGATCACTTACCGTGACACCATCGACAACCAGGTTCATTACGCACTGCAAAAAGGCGAGGTTGTTGACGGTGAGCCGACCTTGGTCCGTGTTCACCTGCAAGATACGTTCAAGGATATTCTCCACTCCGGGGCGACCCAGTGGACGTTGCCGTCGGCGATGCAGCGTATTGCCGACGAAGGTGGGGTATTGGTGGTTCTGAGCAAGGCAGAAAGCCAGGAATCGATCATTACCAAGGTACAGCACATGGCGGCTCAGGAAGAAGGCAAGCCGGGTGTGAAATTGAACCCGAAAGATCAATCGCGCCAAGTGGGTGTCGGCTCTCAAATCTTGGCCGACCTGGGCATTTCAAAAATGCGTCTGCTGTCATCGAGCACCCAGCGTTACCATTCGCTATCGGGTTTTGGCCTCGAAGCAGTTGAATATATTTGCGAATAATATAGGCGGGCACAGTGCCCGCTGTTGTCTGAAACATTTGCCCATTTATTAAATTGAACATTGCCGGTACAGGGCGGGCGGGGGCTGAAATATGCTAATTGGTATAACGCACAAAGTGTGATAGACTCCCGCGGTTTCTCATACCGGAAAAATGACATAGTCACAGGAAGGCCCATGAAGGTAATCGAAGGCGCCATCGCGGCACCAAACGCAAAAGTTGCTATCGTAATTTCACGCTTTAACAGCTTCATCAATGAAAGCTTGCTGGAAGGCGCGCTAGACGCTCTGAAACGTCAGGGTCAGGTAAGCGACGACAACATCACTGTTGTTCGTTGTCCGGGTGCATACGAGCTTCCGCTTGTGGCACAGCAAGTTGCTAAAAGCGATCGTTATGACGCTATCGTTGCGCTTGGCTCTGTGATCCGTGGCGGTACGCCACATTTTGATTATGTTGCCGGTGAGTGTAACAAAGGTCTGGCACAGGTTGCGCTTGAGTACAATACTCCAGTAGCATTCGGTGTTCTGACTGTAGATTCTATCGAACAAGCCATTGAGCGTGCCGGTACCAAGGCTGGTAATAAAGGGGCAGAGGCTGCACTAAGCGCGCTTGAAATGGTTAATGTCCTGTCCCAAATTGAATCCTAATGGGGGTTAGTGTGAAACCAGCCGCACGTCGTAACGCACGTCACTTTGCTGTACAAGCAATCTATTCTTGGCAAATTACCAAAGGTAACGTTGCAGATATCGAGCAACATTTCCTTTCTGGCGACAACTTTGAAGAAGAAGAGCACCAGGCAGATGCCCCGGCGCTAGCAGCACCACATACCGACGTAGCTTACTTCCGTGATCTACTGACCGGTGTTGTTCTGAACCATCAGGAGCTGGACAGCAAGATGCGTCCTTACCTGTCGCGTCCGCTTCAGGATCTGGACCAAATGGAACTGGCGCTACTTCGTCTTGCCATGTACGAGATGATGAAGCGTGATGACGTACCATTCAAAGTGGTGATCAACGAAGCAATCGAACTGGCGAAAGCCTTCGGTGCAGAAGACAGCCACAAGTTTGTGAATGGTGTGCTGGACAAGGCAGCACCATCACTTCGCAAGAAGTAATCACAACATGATTGTAAAAGGCCAGCAATGCTGGCCTTTTTTCTGTCTACCCAAAGAAGAATATGGCAAACGAATTTGATCTGATCGCCCGGTACTTTGAGCACCAGGCCGTGAAACGAAAAGATGTGCCTTTGGCAATCGGTGACGATTGTGCCTTGCTGGAGGTACCGGAAGGGAGCCAGCTGGCCGTCAGTACCGACTCGCTGGTTGCGGGGACCCACTTTCTGGCCGAGGCTGATCCGGCCTGGGTTGCCCACAAGGCCCTGGCCTCCAACCTCAGTGATTTGGCCGCCATGGGGGCGACGCCGGCTTGGGTTTCGCTGGCTCTGACTATGCCCAAGCCTGATGAGGCCTGGCTGGCAGGGTTCTGCGAGGGCTTTTTCGCCTTGGCCGAGTATTACAATGTCCAGCTAGTGGGCGGTGACACCACCAAGGGGCCGCTTAGTATCACCCTGACCGTGCATGGTTTTATTCCTAAGGGTAAAGCCTTGACCCGCAGCGGCGCCCACTCCGGTGACTGGATCTACGTCACTGGAAATTTGGGGGATAGTGCCGCCGGCCTGGCATTGCTGCTGGGACAGAGGACAGTCGATGATCCGATGCTCGAGTCCATTTTGCTTGAGCGCCACCATAAGGCAGAGCCTCGTATTCTGGCTGGACAGGCATTGCGCGGAATAGCCTCGGCCGCATTGGATATCTCAGATGGCCTGATTAGCGACCTTGGGCATATTTTGCAACGCTCAGGGGTGTCAGCAGAAATTGACGTTGATAAACTACCTCTTTCGCCAGAGCTGGAAGCCTTTGAGCCTGAGCGGGATAAAGCGTTGCAGCTAGCCTTGGCCAGTGGCGAAGAATATGAGTTGTGCTTTACGGTGCCGGAGCAGAATAGGGGCGCAGTAGATATCGCCTTGGCCCACAGTGGCGTAAAGGCAACCTGTATTGGTCAGTTGCGACCGGGACAGGGGACTCGCTTGGTACGCGATGGCCAGCCGCTCAACTGGCAGCTGCACGGATATGATCATTTTGCGGAGTAAATTGTGGCAAACCCGAAAGACAAGATTAACCTGAAAAACCCATGGCATTTGTTGGCGACCGGCTTTGGTAGCGGCCTTTCTCCAATCATACCGGGTACCATGGGAACCGTGGCTGCGATCCCGTTGTATTTGCTGATGGTGCAGTTGCCTTTCACGGTCTACCTGCTGATCACCGTGGTGGCTGCCTTTATCGGTATTACGATTTGCCAGAAAACCTCTGATGATATGGGTGTCCATGATCATGGCAGCATTGTCTGGGATGAGTTCGTCGGTTTCTGGATCACCATGGCGATAGCCCCTGTTGTTAGTTGGCAGTGGGTTCTGGCGGGGTTTGTGCTGTTCCGCTTTTTCGATATGGTTAAGCCATGGCCGATCAGCTGGCTCGACAAGCATGTCCACGGTGGGCTTGGCATCATGGTCGATGATATATTGGCCGGTTTCATGGCGATGATTGCCCTATGGGGCATTGGCCACTGGCTGGGTTGGTAACCCAGTATTCTTGCCTTGATGAGATTGAAGCCGTGCACTAGCACGGCTTTTTTTATTTCTAATTCAGTGGGCTAAGCTTTAAGGGGCTAGAGGAGAAGGCACTATGGAGAGGGCATGATCAGGAAATATCGAGAATGGGGAGGGTTGATAGCCATGATCCCCGTCTTAGCCTACGGCCAGATCTTCCCTTCGACTGGGGCGGCCTGGGTGCTACCGGGCAGTTGGCAAGATGCGGTGATTGACGGCAAGCCGGTCACGGCCGAGCAGGTAAAAGCCTGGGAGAGCCAGCATGCCGATGTGGTTTTCGGTAGCATGCAAGATCGGGCGATGAACCAGAAGATGAACGCGATGGGGTATATGTATGCCCACAAGTTTGACTGCCGTCCGGGTAAGCAAGAGGCTTGGCTGAGCCGCCAGGCTTTTCTCGCTGGAGTAGACGTGGAAGAGGGGTATCTGCACTTTGCCGAAGATACCGTGTTGCTGATGGATAAGCCAAGCTCGGGAATGGCCTACCTGCTTGAGGGGCATCCCTATCACTTGCTTCTGGTTCGCAACCACCAATTCTCCACGGCACGATTGCCGATTGATTTGCAGGCCGGCGATCAGCTCATTGTCATGTCGTCATATCCCTTTGATGCTTTTGAACTGGAGGCCGATAGCCTGCCCCGTGTCTCTCGCCATGTAGCCGATGACACCGGCGCCGTTGGGCGATGGCAGCCCGTAGCGGTGAGTTGGCAGGCCGAGGGCTCTAGTTCAAGCCTAGGAACGTTTGTGCCGGGCGGGGCATGGCACAGTGCCTTTCCCCGCTATCTAGGGCGGGAGCTCAACACCGGCGATCCCGGCCTGGCTGCAGGGCTGAGGGTATGGATGCTATCGCTGTCTTGGCCGCAGGCCAGTCGGCTTGACACCCTGGCCATCTCTCCTTGGCTTGCGGTTTCGCAGACCGGGCAACAGCAGGGCCTTGCCATTCCCGGCTGGGATCCCCGTAACGATAAGAATAGTGACGGCTATGTCGATGAGCATGAATTTTCGGTACGTGCCAATGTCAGTGCATCGGCCCGCTTCCGCCATCAAGCAAGGCTGATCCCGGCAGGCTATTTATGGCCGGGAACCTGCTGGTATCGGGTCAACTTGCTCGATAGCGCATTCAATACCCTTCATGCCCAGTGGTACCAACAGGATTGGCAGCGGCAGGGGCTGTCTGGAGCTTACAACGATGATATGGCGAAGTTGTTGGGTGACAACCAGTTCAAGGTGGTGTCGGGCGGTAAAATCAATGAGCTGCCGTATGTCGCCGGAAGTCAGCAGGCCGAGTACGATTATGCGATGCAGCTTGCTGGCTTTCTTAAGCAAGTCAAGTCCCTGACTGGTACCCGGTGGCTGGCTGCCAATATCTCCGAGCTCAACCTGTGGCACTATGAAGCCTGGCCGCCGGCACTGAGGGAAGTGATTGATGTCTGGTTGCGGGAGCACTACCTCACTCCGGCTATCGGGCTTGGACGGCTTCAGCGATATTGGGATAACTTTGCCCTAGCAGGCCAACAGGACAAGAGCTTGATCATGGCTTCCACCAAAGGGGGGAGAAGCCAGCTCTCACCAAGGGATCTATCGGCATGGCAGCAGGACATCGAAACCGGCCTGGCACTCTACTATTTGTTCAACGTCCCCGGCCAAACCTATTATCACAGCTGGAACCAGAGCTATCGTTACGGCAGTGGCCACACCGATACTGCAAATTGGCCACAGCCGGGTATGGCCAAGAATAGCGCCTATCAACCGACAGCCATGCTGAGCGTTGACATCGGTGTTCCGGAGATAGCTCCGCAAGGGACTGAGCGGGTTGTGTTCGAAGGCAAGGGGGTAGAGGCAGACTCTGCTGCAACGGCTATCGGTGGTATTCCCCTCCAGCCTTCGGGCTGGTATTGGCTTCAGCGTAGTGGCTGGTTTAGTGATTTCCCCAAGCAGGGGGTGATTGCCCGCCGCTACAGCAAGGGGCTCGTTGTCTATCGGGGAGCCAGGGAGCGCAATCAATCCGACTTCTTCGCAACCGAGCCGCTTGATGTCAGTCTGGATGGACATTACCAGCGAGTTAATTTTGATGGCAGCTTGGGACCTGCGGTTAGCCAAGTGTCGCTAAGCGGCTATCAGGGAATGATCTTGAAACGAGTTGGCGACAACTAGCCGAGATAAAAAGCCCCAAGCAACCAGAGTTGCTTGGGGCCCGGAGTGTAGCTGTTATCGCTGGGTGTCGGCTTAGTCGAGATAAGCGCGGATCTGTTTCTCGATCCCCGGGCCGTCAATTTCCAGCATCGCATGGAGTTCGGCTTGGGTGCCTTGTTCAATGAAGCGGTCCGGCAGGCCGAGGTTCAGTACCGGCTTGAGCACCTTCTGTTTCATCAGGAACTCGTTGACACCGCTGCCTGCACCGCCGGCGATGGCATTTTCTTCCACCGTGACCAACACGTCGTGGCTGGCAGCCAGCTCGAGGATCAGAGCCTCATCCAGCGGTTTGACAAAGCGCATGTCGGCGACGGTTGCATTGAGGCTTTCGGCGGCCTCAAGCGCGTAGCTCAGCATGGTGCCGAAATTGAGGATAGCGACTTTCTCGCCTTGGCGGCGAACCACCCCTTTACCGATTGGCAGTGCTGTCATTTCTCGCGCGGGCGCAATGCCTGTTCCGCTACCGCGAGGGTAACGTACCGCACACGGGCCTTGGTGCTGGTGGCCGGTGTAGAGCATCTGGCGGCACTCGTTTTCATCGCTCGGCGCCATGATCACCATATTCGGAATGCAGCGCATGAAGCTCAGGTCGAAGGCCCCCTGGTGGGTCTGGCCGTCGGCACCGACCAGTCCGCCGCGGTCGATGGCAAACATGACCGGCAGATCCATAATGGCGATATCGTGGATCAGCTGATCGTAGCCCCGCTGCAGGAAGGTCGAATAAATCGCCACAACCGGGTGGTAGCCACCAATCGCCATACCCGTGGCCAGGGTCACGGCATGCTGCTCGGCAATTGCCACGTCAAAATACTGCGACGGGTACTCTTTGGAGAAGCGGACCATGCCAGAGCCTTCGCGCATCGCCGGCGTGATAGCCATCAGCTTATCATCCTGCTCGGCCATGTCGCACAGCCAGTCACCGAAGACATTGGAGAAGGTCGGTTGGCTTTTCGCTTTCGGGATCGGGTTCTGGCTCAGATCAAACTTGGGTACCGCGTGGTAGTTGATCGGATCGGCCTCGGCAGGGGCATAGCCTTTGCCTTTCTTGGTCATGATGTGCAGGAACTGCGGTCCCTTGAGGTTGCGCATGTTCTTGAGGGTTTTGACCAGCTCTTCGACATCGTGCCCGTCAATTGGGCCGATGTAATTAAAGCCCAGCTCTTCGAACATGGTGCCAGGAACCACCATGCCCTTGAGGTGCTCTTCGGCACGTCTCACCAGCTCTTTGATCGGCGGCGCACCGGAAAGGACTTTTTTACCGCCTTCACGGATAGTGGTGTAAAGGTTACCGGACAGCAGGCGCGCAAGGTGGTTGTTCAAGGCGCCGACATTTTCCGAAATCGACATTTCGTTGTCGTTGAGGATCACCAGCATGTCCGAATGGACATCACCGGCATGGTTCATTGCCTCGAAAGCCATCCCGGCGGTGATGGCACCGTCACCAATGACACTGACGACCTTGCGGCCCAGACCTTCTTTTTCCGCGGCGATAGCCATCCCCAGACCGGCACTGATCGAGGTTGACGAATGACCGACCGACAGGACATCGTATTCGCTTTCTTCACGCCACGGGAAGGGGTGTACCCCGCCTTTCTGGCGGATAGTCGGCATCTGATCACGACGACCGGTAAGGATCTTGTGCGGATAGGCCTGGTGGCCGACATCCCAGATCAGGTGATCGAAGGGGGTGTTGTATACATAATGCAGAGCGACGGTTAACTCGACGGCTCCCAGGCCAGAGGCAAAGTGGCCACTGCTCTGGCTGACCGAGTTCAGTAGGTAGGTACGTAGCTCGTCGCACACCGCCGGCAGGCTCTCTGCTGGCAGCAGGCGTAACTCATCTGGTGTGTTGGCCAACGCCAGATGAGGGTATTTTGAAATATCCAGTGTCATAACATTCACGGCGCTTTGCTGTTTTTAGTTATTGCGCTCGATGACGTATCGGGCAAAAACTTCTAATTGTTCTGTATTGTAAGGGATTGCACTCAATGCGTGTAGTGCCTGTTGGTACAGTTGCTGAGCTTTTGCCTTTGCGCCATCCAACCCGAGAAGAGCAGGATAGGTACTTTTTTCCAGCTCGATATCTGAACCTTGCGGCTTGCCCAAGGTTTCGGTATCACTTATTACATCTAGAATATCGTCTTGAACCTGAAACGCCAAACCAATTGCATCGGCATAGGCATTTAGGTGGGGCAGAACAGCAAGTCCTTTGTCTCCGGCTGCCAGCGCTCCCAGGCGAACCGCGCAGCGGATCAGCGCCCCGGTTTTGTGGCGATGGATGGTTTCGAGCCGCTCAAGGCCCACCTGTTTGCCTTCAGCATCCAGATCAAGGGCCTGGCCCATACACATACCGCTGGCCCCGGAGGCTTTGGCCAGTTCTCGGATCATGGTGACCCGCTGGGCTTCGCCGTCGGCACTCAATGGGCCCGAGGCCAGAATATCAAACGCCAGGGTTTGCAGCGCGTCACCGGCCAGAATCGCCGTCGCTTCATCGAAAGCAACATGGCAGGTCGGCTGGCCGCGGCGCAGATCGTCGTTATCCATCGCCGGGAGATCATCATGGATCAGTGAGTACGCATGGATGCATTCCACCGCAGCGGCCGGTGTATCGAGATCAGCCACGTTGGCACCGAGCATTTCACCGGTCACATAGGTGAGGAACGGACGGGCGCGTTTGCCGCCAAGCAGGGCACCGTGTTTCATCGCTTTGATCAGCGGTAGGTCGGCAAAGGGCTGGGTATCGATCCAGTCCCCGAGTTGCTGGTTGCTACGCGCTTGGTAAAACTGGAGTGATTGCGACAGTGATGGCGTGTTATTCATTATTTGCATCAAATTTGGTCAGGGGAGCTTCGTCGTCTGCCTGAAGCAGGATTTCAACGCGCTGTTCGGCTTGGGTCAGCTTTTGTTGGCTGGTACGGGCAAGAGCAATGCCGCGCTCGAACTTTTTCAGCGCATCTTCTAGCGCAATATCACCGGATTCCAGCTCGTTGACGATTGAGTCTAGTTCATCCAATGCGGCTTCAAAGGCCATATTTTCTGGTTTTTTGGCTGCCATAGTGGTGTCGCTTCTTATATAAGTGCTCGAAAAAATAGCGTAGAGCGTATTCTGGGTCAAATTATCTCACAGTAATTTGTGTCACAAACAGGATTTTTCATTTTTTATTGGGGCAGGACTAAACCTGAGCAGCCAAGTGCCGATAACAAGGTGCAGCAAAGAGAATTGCGGGGGTGGGTTTCGTCTGGAAGCTTCCCGAAGCGTGAATAATGAACGAATGCAGCCCTTTTTGCATTGTGGCTTTGAAAGGTCACAAGGGGCTAGATACAATGTTCGCTCGAAAATGATTCCTGAGAGCAACGAACTGGAGACTACCAAGTGGATTTGGCAACCCTTATAGGATTAATTGGGGCATTTGCTTTTGTCATAATGGCGATGGTGCTTGGCGGCAGCTTTGGCATGTTCGTTGATACCCAGTCTATTTTGATTGTGTTCTGTGGTTCGCTGTTTGTAGCATTGATGCAGTATAGCGTCGGCCAGTTTTTGGGGGCGACGAAAATTGCCCTCAAGGCATTTATGTTCAAGAACGACAACCCGGAAGACTTGATTGCTAAAATCGTCGAGATGGCCGATGCCGCCCGTAAAGGTGGCTTCCTCGCGCTCGAAGAAATGGAAGTGGACAATACCTTCCTGCGCAAAGGCGTTGACTTGTTGGTGGATGGCCATGACGCCGATGTGGTAAGGGCGACACTGCAAAAAGACATCGCCTTGACCAATGAACGCCACGAGCAGGGGATCAGTATCTTCAAGGCGCTGGGCGATGTTGCGCCGGCGATGGGGATGATCGGTACGCTGATTGGTCTGGTCGCCATGCTGTCGAATATGGACGATCCTAAGTCGATTGGCCCGGCGATGGCAGTTGCCCTTCTGACTACCCTGTACGGGGCGATTTTGGCCAACATGGTGATGCTGCCCATTGCGGCGAAGCTGGGGCTGCGCAAAGATGAGGAAAAGCTCAACCGCCGCCTGATCCTCGATGGGGTGCTGGCGATTCAGGATGGCCAGAACCCGCGGGTTATCGACAGCTATTTGAAGAACTACCTCAACGAGAAAAAACGTACTATCAACGTTGACGATTAAGAAGGGCAGATGGAAGAAGAACATAAATGTCCCCCTCCGGGCCTGCCACAGTGGATGGGCACTTTTGCCGACTTGATGTCGCTGCTGATGTGTTTCTTTGTTCTGCTGCTGTCCTTTTCTGAAATGGACGTGCTGAAGTTCAAGCAGATCGCCGGTTCGATGAAATTTGCGTTCGGGGTGCAGAATATGCTGGAGGTGAAGGATATTCCCAAGGGCACCAGTGTGATCGCCCAGGAGTTCCGCCCGGGTCGGCCCGAGCCGACACCGATTGAGGTGATCATGCAGCAGACCATCGACATGACCCAGCGTACCTTGGATTTCCACGAAGGGGATTCCGACCGGGCAGGCGGGACCAAGCGTGATGCCGGCAAGCTGACCGGTGGTCAGAGTGCAGAAATCGCGACCCAGCAAAACCAGAACAACGAGTCGGAAATGTCCGAAGCCCAAGAGCAGTTGCTCGAGGTACTCAAGCAGGCCCTGAACCGCGAAGTGGAAGAAGGGGCCATCGAGGTGGAGAACCTCGGCCAGCAGGTGGTGATCCGCATCAAGGAGAAGGGTGCCTTCCCGGAAGGATCGGCCTTCTTGCAGCCGAAATTCCGTCCGCTGATCCGCCAGGTGGCGGATTTGGTCAAAGACGTGCCGGGGGTGATCCGCGTCAGTGGCCATACCGACAACCAAAAATTGGACTCAGAGCTTTATCGCTCTAACTGGGACCTCTCTGCCCAGCGCGCGGTGTCGGTCGCGCAGGAGATGGAGCAGGTTGATGGCTTCGACCATCAAAGGCTGCGGGTGGTTGGCCTGGCCGATACCCAGCCACTGAACGACAACAGCACCCCGGATGCGCGCAAGGCCAACCGTCGGGTAGAAATTTCCATCATGCAGGGCGAGCCCCACTACAGCGAAGAAATTTCCAGTCGCGGTACTCAGTAAGCCGGCTTGGTGTGATTTTACAGGCCGTCTCCCGAGCAGGAGACGGCCTTTGTTTGTTTGGGGATAAGCAACTGGCTAACGCTAAATGAAAATATGCCTACACTATATTTAAGTAGCTTGACTATATATCCTTGTTTCAGCAACAGCCTGCTTGCTGTATAATCCGCGCCTTTGATCCTTTTTGGTATTGTTTGGCCCAGTGTAGCGAAGCGTGTTATGAAATTTATCGTTAAACCCCATCCTGAGATTTTCGTAAAGAGTGAATCCGTACGTAAGCGTTTTACCAGAATCTTAGAATGTAACATTCGCATTATCCTTCAGCGTCTGTCTGATTCTATTGCGGTATACAACCGCCGCAGCCACATTGAAGTGGTGCCAAAAGACGAGAGCCTGCGTGAAGAAGTGTTGGCTGTCTTGACCCAGACTCCGGGTATTCACCATACATTGGAAGTTAAGCAAACGGATTTTACCGATCTGCACGATATCTACGAGCAGACGCTGGCCCATGTTGGTGACAGCCTAGAAGGCAAGACTTTCTGTGTGCGTGCCAAACGTACCGGTAAGCATGACTTTACCTCGATTGAGCTGGAGCGTTACGTCGGGGGCGGTTTGAACCAAGCGATTGAGTCGGCATCGGTGAAGCTGAAGAACCCGGATGTGACGGTGCGTGTCGAAGTCCAGAACGACAAGCTTAACCAGATCCTAGCCCGCCATAAAGGGTTAGGTGGCTTCCCGCTGGGGACCCAGGAAGACGTATTGAGCTTGATCTCCGGTGGTTTCGACTCGGGTGTGTCGAGCTACTTGCATATCAAGCGCGGCAGCAAAGTCCATTACTGCTTCTTCAACCTAGGCGGTCCAGCGCACGAAATCGGCGTGAAGCAGGTTTCCCACTTCTTGTGGAAGAAATTCGGTTCATCCGCTAAGGTCAAGTTTATTGCCATCGACTTCGAACCGGTAGTCGGCGAGATCCTTGAAAACATTGATGACGGCCAGATGGGCGTTGTGCTTAAGCGCATGTTCATGCGTGCAGCGGGTATGGTTGCTGAGCGCTTTGGTATCGAAGCGTTGGTAACCGGTGAAGCTCTGGGCCAGGTATCGAGCCAGACGCTGACTAACCTACGTCATATCGATAACGTGACCGATACGCTGATCCTGCGTCCGCTGATCAACTGGGATAAGGAAGACATTATCGATGTTGCCCGCCAGATCGGTACCGAAGATTTTGCCAAGACCATGCCTGAGTTCTGTGGTGTGATTTCCAAGAGCCCGACAGTCAAAGCGGTGAAAGAGAAGCTGGAAGCCGAGGAAGCGAAGTTCGATTTTACTGTTCTTGAGCGAGTGGTCACTGAGGCGCGTGTGATTGATATCCGTGACATCGAAAAAGAGAGCCAGGAGCAGGCACCGGAAATCGAGCTGGTCGACCAGATCGAGACCGACGCCGTGGTACTGGATATCCGTAGCCCGGATGAAGAGGACGAGAACCCGCTGGAAATCGACAATGTCGATGTGAAGCACCTTCCGTTCTACAAGCTGGCGACCCAGTTTGGCGATCTGCCGCAGGACAAAACGTACCTGCTGTACTGTGACCGTGGCGTAATGAGCCGTCTTCAGGCGCTGTACCTGAAAGAGAACGGCTTTGATAACGTCAAGGTGTATCGTCCGTAAGAGCGATGCGATGGTACTGTGGTGCTATGGCCCTATGGGTTTAAAGGCGGTCCATAGAAAGTTAGATACTGTGTCTATATGATTGTTCTGACATTAGCTTTTTGAATGTAAAAAGCTGATGGTTGACAATAATCATGGTTTGGGAAATCTGTCCACAGAACCACAGAACCACAGAACCACAGAACCACAGAACCAAAACAAAAACGAGAACCGTAAGGTTCTCGTTTTTTTATGTCTGTACCTCGGGCAGGACTAATTTCCTCGGCCCTATTTCCTTGGTGTTATTTTCTAGGTAAAACCGTGTAGTGCATATTCGGCCACACCACCATCGGCTCCGCGACCTCGGCGGCCTTTTCCTTGCCGGCCAGGTGGTTGATGATCTCAAACGCGAATTCCATCGCTGTCCCCGGCCCTTGGCTGGTCAGTAGACGGTGATTGATGTCGTAAACCACTCGCTTGGTACGCAGGCGCTCGGCCGGGATATGGTCGTGGAAGCTTGGGTGCGCGGTCATCAGTGCGTCGGGATAGAGCTGGTGGTGCTCAAGCACCAAGGCTGGGGCAGCGCAAATGGCGGCGACTAATTTGCCGTCGTATTTATGCTGTTTGACAAATTCAACCAGCAGCGGGCTGTCGCGGAAGCATTCGGCCCCGCCGAGGCCGCCCGGCAGGACCACGCAGTCAAACGGCTCATCGGCAATATTGACCAAGGCGGTATCGGCGACCAGCTTGATGCCGCGCGAGCCCTCCATGATCAAGGCACCATCCGAGGCGACACTGGCGGTAGTTACCGAGAAACCGGCGCGTACCAGCATATCTATGGTGGTCACGGCTTCCATTTCTTCGGTACCCGGGGCAATGCATACCGCTACCCTGATCGTTTTTGGGCGGGCGCTGTCATTGGTCATGGTATTGTTTCTCCAGTTCTTTTATTGCTTGCCACAGGCGTTGGTTGCAAGGCACAGCGATCTGGTGTGCTGCCGCCCGGGCAATAAGATATCCGCTAATATAGTCGATTTCAGTCTGTCTTTGATGGCAAACGTCCTGATTCATGGAAGAAAAGTTGCCTGCCGTTGCTTTTATCACCGTGTCGACCTGTTGCCGGAGTTCAGAGCCTGCCACTGGGTAGCCCTCTGCGGTCATGACCTCAGCTACTTCCTGGCAAATATTGGTAAGTTCGGTATCAAACTGTGCCAGTGCCAGCTCACCATTTTTGCAATTATGGAGGGCGGTTAGCGGATTGATGGCGCAGTTTATCGCCAGCTTGCGCCATAAGGGGAGGTTGATGTCGTCCTGCCACTGGCAAGGGGAAAGGGCATCATCAAAGAGCTGGCCCAGGTGCTGTAAGCGATTTCCCTGAGCAGTGATGCCGCCCAATAGGGTTGGACCGATACCGGTATGGCGTACTTCTCCCTCGCTTGGACGGAACGCGGCCTGTGCTGTTGTGGCATAAATGATAGGATTATCAGGAAGCATTTCCATTAGGGTTTGCTGGCTCCCCATGCCGTTGTGCATGACGACGACGACGGTACTGGGTCTCAGGTGGGCTTTGACCGCTTGAATAGCGGGTTGTACCTGAAACGCTTTGACGGTAACTAGCAACAGCTCACTGCTACTGAGCTGAGGCGGCTGGTTAGCGTCAAACTGATAGCTGGCTTCTGACGTGATATTGGCTGTCGCGTCAGTGCCTGATAGATGAATCGATAGTTGCTGTTTGTTATCACGCGTCCAGAAGTGGACTTCGTTTTTTGCGGCAAGTTTGCAGCCCCACAGCCTGCCGATGGCACCTGCACCGAGAATGGTGATCTTCACAACGTGCTTCCGTGTTTCGTTTCTTTAGCGTGATGATATCACTGATGGAAATGAGAAGAGAGTGTTCCGCTCTTCCCTGAGCGGAGGTAGGCAGAAGTTAGATGGGGAACCGGTCAGAATTTATAGTTGGCCGAGAGGTAGTGGCCAAATCCTGTCGTTTCGCCGGCTATCCCACCATCTTTGAACAGAGCCATATTGTCATAATATTTGAGGCCGTAGCCAAAAGCCCATTGAGGGGTATGGTAATAGATACCATTGAACCACTCAATTGACGTAGTACTACGGTTTGGATCATCGGTTATCTTTGATGCGCCGAATTTATAATCCAAGTAGCCTTGATAGGTGACAAAATGGCCGCTGGCAAAGGTGTACCAGGGCTTGAACCAGTTGGTCGACACCATGTAACCGTCCCATTTGCCCTCGTTAGCGGCGCCGAAGTTCTCGCGCACATAGCGGGCATAGGTATTGAGTCCCATCTTGCCGAACCAGGGCATCTCGATGTCAGAGCCCAGCCCGATGTAATGTTCAAACAACGCGTTATCGCCGACGTTGGTGACGGTGGAAATATAGAGTTCCTGTACCGGACCAAACGACAAGTCTTTGCCGGTCATGCCATCGATTGACAAGCGCGGGGCAAACTTGAAGAAAAAGTTGTCGGCGAAATCATCGCTGCCTTGTGGCTTGTTGCGGTCTGAGGTGCTGGAGTTGAATATGTCGAACACATCCAGGTAGCCGTATACGTCAAGCCAGCCTGAGCGGCCGCCGAACTCCATTTCAAAGTAGGTGTCATCTTGGAAGCCAAAGGGGATCTTGTTGTCGATACTTTGCATCAGGTTGAATGTTATCCATTTATAGTCGTTCTTGCGGATATCATCGGAGTAGTCGACAGCATAGCTGGTTACGGGCAGCATCAATGCTGCGCTGATACTCAAAGCGGTCAGGGTTTTATACATGATAGTGTCTCGCTAGCCATTTGCCATTGCCTGTTGAGCGCTGGTGGGCCATGTAGTCTGGCGTAGTCCAGTGCTAATTAAAGGCTAGCGGAAGTGGTCGGCGACGGGGCGCTGTCTTGCAACTGCGGCAAGGATCTTGCGTGTGAAATTCTTAAAGCTGGAAAAATGTGCCAGAAATGAACAACAAAGACAGGGTGTCTCGAAAGTAATTTCTATCTTAGATTTGAGAGACCAGGGAGTAGCAGGAGCCAGCCAAAACAAAAAAAGCACCCGAAGGTGCTTTTTCGTCAACTACGTGAGCAGCAACTTAGAACTTGTAAGTTACGCTGAAGTAGTGGCCAACGCCGCTTGATTTAAAGGCGCTTGTGTCTTTGATACCGTATACGTCTTTATACGCTTTCAGGCCGTAGCCCACTGCGTAGCGGTCAGAGTGCCAGTACAGGCCATTGAACATCGCACCGCCGTTGCTTGCTGATGCGTATTCATCTTCCATACCGAACTGGTAATCGATGTAACCTTGGTAAGAGATGAATGAGCCGTTCTCGAAGAAGTAGAATGGCTTGAACCAGTTAGTAGATACCTGGAAGCCGTTCCAGTCCTTGTGGTTTGAGTCGTAAGTACCGTAGAAGTTAAGGCCAACTTTGCCCAACCATGGCACCATGACGTCAGAACCCAGACCGATTTTCTGAGAGTTAACACCAGACATGCCGCCCCACTCCATAACAGTCGCTAGGTATAGCTCCTGTACAGGACCGAAAGACAGATCTTTGCCTGTTACCGCGTCAAGAGACATACGCGGCGCAAACTTCATGAAGATTTTTTCTGCGTTAGCTTTGTCGCTACCTGGATCACTAGTTAGGTTGAATACATCAACGTAACCGTATAGGTCGAAGATACCTGAACGGCCGCCGAATTCCATTTCTAGGTAGTCGTGAGTTGACTCGCCTGGAAGTTCGTCAACAGCCATCATCAGGTTGAACTGAGACCAGCTGTAGTCGTTTTTGTGGATGTCGTCAGAGTAATCTGCCGCATTTACTGCTGTTGCAGCTGAGGCAGCTAGAACGCTTAGTGCTACTAGTGATTTACGCATGGGTGAACTCTCGCTAATTGTGTTTTAAGACCGGACTTTTGATTGTCCGTGTTCTGTTGGCGGAGAGTTTATTGCTTTATGTCACCTTTGTGAATGTAACGATTGCGCAATCCTTTGCTAAATGTGATCTTGATCGTTTGTAATCGATTACAAAATCAGGTAAAAGTGATCTTTAGCGTGTTTTTTATGCATTTCATGGTAATTTTTCTGAACTAAGTGTGAAGAGGGGGCTCTAAGCGCACTTTTGCGAGCCCAATTAGCGATAAAAACAATGGCAAATAAAAAAGGAAGTATTCCTGCTCAACAGAATACTTCCTTTTTTGCTATTTGCTGGGGAAATGTAGCTAGTGACTCTCTGCGGCCAAGCTTCCAGTGTGCCTATTGACGATATAAATCAAGCCTAGTACCGGTAGGCCAATCAGGGCCGTGGTGAGGAAAAAGATATTGTAGCCAAACATATCGACATATAAGCCTGAGAAGCCTGCGATAAATTTCGGGAACAGCAGCATGATAGAACTGAACAAGGCGTATTGTGTCGCCGAAAAAGCCACGTTGGTCAGGCTCGACATGAAGGTAATGAAAGCCGCAGTGGCGATACCGGCGCTAAGGTTATCGAGTGAGATCACCAGGGTCAGCATCGGCAGGCTGTTGCCGATATAGCTAAAGACCATGAAAGCCAAGTTGGTAACGGCAGCGAGCACAGCACCGAGGGCAAGGATACGCATGGTCGAGTATTTGCTGACCAGGATCCCGCCGAGGCCAGCGCCGAGCAGGGTCATGATCACACCATAGACCTTGGATACCGAAGCGACTTCGGTTTTGGTAAAGCCCATGTCGACATAGAAGGCGTTGGCCATGACTCCCATTACCACATCGGAGATCCGGTAACAGCCGATCAGGGCCAGAATGAGCAAGGCCTGTTTGCCATACCGATCAAAGAAATCTTTGAATGGCATGATGGCGGCAGTATAGAACCAGGCCATAAGCCTTGCCGTGCGAGGGGAAGTCCCTTTGGCAATCAGTTCCTGGCGGAATTCTTGTTCGACATTGTCTATGGCGGAGCTATCAATAGTCGGCTCGTGGATACACAGCGCAGTCACGAGGCCAACGCCCATCAGGCTGGCCATGATGAAGTAGGCGTATTTCCAGCCTTCAGGATCATACCCGGTATTGGAGCCGAACCAGGCGGCAAAGGCCAACGCACCGGCACCGGCCATGATCATCGCCAGGCGATAGCCTGTCATGTAGGCCGCTGCCAGCGCCGCCTGCAACCGCTCCGAGGCCAACTCGATACGGTAGGCATCGATCACGATATCCTGCGAAGCCGATGAAAAGGCGACGATGACGGCAAAGATCGCCAGCTGGACTAAATCGCCCTGCGGATTGCTGACGGCCATGCCGGCTAGAGAGGCAATGATCAGCAACTGTGAGAACACCATCCAGCCTCGCCGGCGTCCGAGTAGTCCGGAAAGAACGGGAATAGGAAAGCGGTCGATAAGGGGCGACCAGATCCATTTGAAACCGTAGGCCAAGGCCACCCAACTAAAAAAACCGATATCTGTGCGGCTGACATCGGCTTCACGCAGCCAGAAAGACAAGGTACCAAATACCAGCAGCAACGGCAGGCCGGAAGAAAAGCCCAGTGCCAGCATGATAAGGACTTTTTTCTCTAGATAAACTCGCCAGCCAAGTTTTTCATTTTCAATCGATTGCTCCATGGATCCCTCAGGTCTTTCTGATTTAGCAGCCAGTAGTATAACCCCAAGCAATAGGGGTATACCCGCAAGCTACCGAGTAATTTGGTAAAAATACAGTAAAAGGTGGTGGCAAAGTATGAAACTTGTGTATTGCTGAAACAAAGCGAAAGAAAAGAGGGAAGAAAGACCAGGGTTACATGGCGCAGGTTAAGGGCGGATCCCCTGCATCTTGGCCTGACGCTCACCCAATCCCAGCAAATAATGCGCCGCCGAACTGACCTTGTATTGCATGAAATTGTTGCCCAGCAGCTCGTGCTCCTCGAGGGACTCCAGCAAGTGGATTAAGTACCAGTAGGTCGACTCGTAATGATCGTCTGGCGAGCCAGAGGGGACAGAGAGTTTCCACCATTCGTGCAGGTGTTCGGTGACGGTGGTTTTCATCGCGTCATAATTGATGCTGCCGCTGATGGTGCCCAGGGCGCTGAGGGCGATAGCGGGGGCATGATCAGCAATGTGCTGGCTGATCAATGATGCGGGGACACCTTGTTTGGAAGAGACAAGTTTGAGCATAGCTGTCACCTGATCACAGGCTAATGATCAGGTGACATTAACCTGTGTCTAATTTTTAATAATTTTGACACTTTCAATAACTATAGGCTGCTCCGGAACATCTTTCATACCCATGGAGCGGATAGTTGTTGTCGGAATTTCTGCCATTTTTTCAATAACTGCGAAGCCGCTCACAACTATACCGAATACCGCATAGCCAGGCTGGCTGCCCTTGGCATCTAGGAAGGTGTTGTTTTGGTAGTTGATGTAAAACTGACGGGTGGCCGAGTCTGGTGCCTGGGTACGAGCCATGGCGACCGTCGCCTTGGCATTGCTCAGCCCATTGGTCGATTCATTTTTGATTGGCTCGTAGCTCGAACGGCGCTTGAGATCTTTATCAAAACCACCGCCTTGGGCCATAAACCCCGGGATCACCCGGTGAAAAATGGTGCCTTCGTAGCTGCCATCTTCCACGTAACGAAGGAAGTTTTCACTCGAAATCGGGGCTTTTTCCTGCTCAAGCTCGATGACAAACTCGCCCAAGTTGGTGGTTACCGAGACTTGCGGGGCCGCACTGACCGGCAGAGCCAGGCAAAACAGTAGGGTCGATAGCAAACGACGCATTATAGGTTCTCCTGCATATAAGCGTTCAACTCTGGATCAGCATAGATGTCTTTGAGAACGGCGGTGATCAAATTGTTCATTGCCTGCTCCATGTCTCCTACCGATGCACTCATTGCACCATTGCGGGAAGATTTGCCTGAATAGCGCTTGACGAACTTTCCTTGCGGGGTCTCAACGACCAGCTGGAGCTGTAGCTTGCTGCTCAATTCATGGCTCATCACACTGTGCTTGACGTTGACCATGGCTTCCAGGATATCAAGGCGCAACGTGCCTGCACTGTCTTCTGAGAGGGTGTATCCCTGCGCCGTCAACTGGCGTGATAGGGCATCTTCCAGTGTCAGGCGCAGGTTTTCGTTGCTGTGCAGCGGCTGGACATTTTCACGGCCGCTGTCGACCACGGCAATGAATTGGGCGGTGCGAAGATCACGGCTATCGAGGTTCAAACTTTTGCCTTGTACCAGAGGCTGTGAAGCGATCACCGGCTCAGGGTTGATCGTAAGCTGGGGCTCTGACGGGCTAGAGCAGGCGGTCAGGGCAAGTATGGAGGCCGCAACAAGAAGCTTCTTCATAGTTATTCTATCCTTGGGTAAAGCGGGGGCAGCGCTAGCCCCCGTAAAAAGTGATATTGTAATTTACTTATCTGATTGATAAACGACAAATTTGTTATTTTGGGCAATCACAGTGACATTGCCAAACAGACGCTTTAGCTTTGCGCCATAACCTAAGTGGCGGTTACCTATCACAACCAGCTTGCCATTGGCGCGCAGGGCATGCTTGGCATCGCAAAACATTTGCCAGGCAATATGGTCAGTGATCGCGGACTGCTGGTGGAATGGCGGGTTACACAACACCAAATCGGCACTCTGGGCCGGGAAGCCGTCCAGGCAGTTATTGACCTTGGCGGTGAGCTGGTCAGGATTGTCAAGGTTGTGCTCGGCATTCATTTGGGCCGACGCCGCGGCCATGTAGCTCTCATCCACACAGATCACCTTCGCCTGTGGGTTAAGGCGGGCGGCTTTGATACCGATCACCCCATTACCGCAGCCCAGATCGATGATGTCCTGATACTGCCCACCGCGCGGGATGTGCTCGAGCAGCAAACGGGCACCAATATCCAGACTATCGCTGGAAAATACGTTGGCATGGTTGGACAGGGTCATCTTGTGCTCGGGTACGTCCCATTGCTGAGGGGCAGGCAACGGTTGGGCAAGAGCCGGGTTGGCCTGGCAGAAAATCAGTCTTGCTTTTTTCACTGCCAGCGAGGTTTTGGTCTCACCCAGATGCTTTTCGAACAGTTTCAGGGTCGAAGAGTGGATATCGCGGGCCTTGGCTGCCGCAATGACTGGGCAATCAGCCGGCAGCAACTGGCAAAGTTGCTGCAGTTGCCATACCAGCAGTCGATTGTTTTTCGGCAGCTTCATCAATACCAGCTGCGGATTTTCAGGCAGCTCTGCCAGGCAGTCGATGATGGAGGCTGGTGGTAGCCGATTCTCGGTGAGGTTAGCCATACAGCCTTGCTTGGCGATAAAAGAATCGGTAACCGTTGTGACTTCCCCGTCATCGGCAAACCAGCAGCTCAGTGCCCCGAAACTATCGTTGAGGATAATAATGGGACGGGTTGGGTCGAGGGGAATACCCGCTTCTGTGACGTGATTGATCAGGTACTCGTCTGCAGCGTCCCATGCTTGCAGGGTTTCATTGTTCCTTGCGGGGTAGCGCTGCAGGGTCAGCGTACGCTCATGAAGGGTTAGCTCTGGTTTCATTAACGGTTACTTTACGGTATGTTTACTCATTGGCTGGTATTTTCGCAAAACCAGCACCTACTTAAAACAAATTTTATGTCAGTCTTTATAGGGTATTTATCACTACTGCCGATTAAGTTGTCAGCGGCAGGGGGATTTTACCGTCGGAGAAGGTAAACCATGATCCAGGAACGTATAGAAGATAAATTACAGCAAGCGTTCTCGCCCCTTCACCTCGACGTGATCAATGAGAGTTACATGCACAATGTGCCGGAAGGCTCTGAAAGTCACTTTAAGGTGGTTGTCGTCAGTGAGCAGTTCGAGGGGATGCGCCTTATCGGTCGCCACCGAGCGGTTAACACGGCACTGGCAGACGAGTTGGCCAATGATATCCATGCGCTGGCCATCCATACTTACACCGAAGCCGAGTGGCAGAGTCAGCAGCAAGGTGCGCCGGCTTCACCGGCCTGCCGCGGTGGCAGCAAACTGGGCTGACTGACAGCTGAACCAGTTAAAAAACCGCAACCGTTGCGGTTTTTTTTATTCTGAAGTTTGAGATTTGCAGCATCATTTTCGTACTCAATTTCGTACTATTGCAGAGATACGGCCTATTATAGGTAGATTGAAATTGTATCCCGTGACCGAGCCTCACTTCTGGCTTGGTATAAACCTTGGTGCTTTGCTTGATGTTGTGGTGGAAAAGTAAGACTGCCAAGGGATCTTAGGCGCATCAGTTGTTAACATTGATTAACATGGCGACATATTTGAAACATATAATAATGGGGCATTTTGCCCCATTGTTGTGACTGTATGGTAAATGTTGGGTTTTTATTAATATTTCGGTGACGATGAGAAAAAAATGATAATTGCACCGGATTGTCACTTTTGTGTGTCAGTTCAAAATAATTACCCAACATTGATATTGCGTTTAAAGAGTTAGCCGATTTTCAGCCCGATTAGCGTTGTTTGCCATGGTAAAATCCAACGAAATAATGCTAAAATTCCGGCCTCAAAATTACTCGTCGCCGAAAGTGTGATAGGTAAGTGAATAGGATGTTGCGTTGCTGGTTGCGGATCAAGCCGGCTTCGGACGAAGGAAAGTCGTGTCTAAATTGCGCAATAGAAAAGTTTTTTTCCCGTTAATGTAGTGCAAGTGCGTATGATTACAATAAAGAAGGGTCTGGATATCCCTATTTCAGGGGCTCCTACCCAGGCGATAAATGATGGCAAGGCCATCACACGTGTCGCCTTGCTTGGCGAAGAATATGTTGGTATGCGTCCTACAATGCATATCCGCGTAGGGGATGTAGTGAAAAAAGGTCAGGTTCTTTTTGAAGACAAGAAGAACCCAGGCGTTAAGTTCACTGCTCCAGCCAGCGGCAAGGTTGCAGAAATCAATCGTGGTGCAAAGCGCGTTCTACAATCCGTTGTGATTGATGTAGAAGGCGACGAGCAGATTACATATAACAGCTACGACGCAGGTCAGATTGCTCAGCTTGAGCGTTCTGTACTGGTAGACCAGCTGGTTGAGTCTGGTATGTGGACAGCGCTTCGTACGCGTCCTTTCAGCAAGGTCCCTGCGATCGATGCTGAAACGCAGGCTATCTTTGTAACTGCTATCGACACTAACCCTCTAGCGGCTAACCCAGAAGTTGTTATCAACGAGCAAAGCGATGCATTTACTGCGGGCCTGACAGTACTGTCACGTCTAACAAGCGGTAAAGTATTGGTTTGTAAGTCTGGTGCAAGTCTACCTCGCTGCAGTGAAGCCAATGTGGAAGAGCATGTATTCAACGGTCCGCACCCTGCGGGTCTGGTTGGTACTCACATCCACACCCTGTTCGGCGCAAGCATCGAGAACGTGGCATGGCACATCAACTATCAGGACGTTATCGCATTCGGTAAATTGTTCCTGACAGGTGAGATCTTCACTGACCGTGTGGTTTCTCTGGCTGGTCCTGTAGTTAACAACCCTCGTCTAGTTCGTACCCAGATCGGTGCGTCTATCGAGCAGATCACAGATGCTGAAATGATGCCGGGCGAACTGCGTATCCTTTCTGGTTCTGTACTGAATGGTGTTCACGCCGAAGGCCCTCACGCCTACCTAGGTCGCTATCACCTACAAGTTTCTGCCCTTCGCGAAGGCCGTGAGAAAGAATTCTTGGGCTGGATCGCGCCAGGTAAAAACAAATTCTCTGTTACTCGCTCTTTCCTAAGCCAGTTCTTCCCGGGTCAGCTATTTAACATGACTACGTCGACGAACGGTTCTGAGCGTGCGATGGTGCCAATCGGCAACTACGAAAAAGTGATGCCGCTTGATATCGAGCCGACTCTGCTTCTTCGTGACCTGTGTGCAGGTGACGTAGACAGTGCTCAGCAGCTAGGTGCACTAGAGCTGGACGAAGAAGATCTAGCACTATGTACCTTCGTATGCCCAGGTAAGTATGAATTTGGTCCTTTGCTACGTCAGTGCCTGGACACAATTGAGAAGGAAGGGTAATTCATGAGCCTCAAGAATTTACTCGAGCAGGTTGAACACCATTTTGAGCCGGGTGGTAAGCACGAGAAGTGGTTTGCGCTTTATGAAGCGTTTGCAACTTTGATGTACACACCGGGTCAGGTAACCCGTACAAGCGCACACGTTCGTGACAGCGTTGACCTAAAACGCATCATGATCATGGTGTGGTTTGCGGTTTTCCCAGCAATGTTCTGGGGTATGTACAACACCGGTCACCAAGCTATCGCAGCGCTTAACCACCTTTACGTGGGTGAGCAACTGGCAACTATCGTTGCTGGCGACTGGCACTACTGGCTAACAGAAATGCTAGGCGGCACTATGTCAGCAGACGCTGGCTGGGGTAGCAAAATGCTACTGGGTGCGACCTACTTCCTACCTATTTATGCTGTTGTATTTGCAGTTGGTGGTTTCTGGGAAGTCCTATTCTGTATGGTGCGTAAGCACGAAGTTAACGAAGGCTTCTTCGTAACCTCGATCCTTTTCGCACTGATCGTACCGCCAACACTACCACTATGGCAGGCTGCACTGGGTATTACCTTCGGTGTTGTCGTTGCTAAAGAAATCTTCGGTGGTACTGGTCGTAACTTCCTTAACCCTGCATTGGCAGGCCGTGCGTTCCTGTTCTTCGCATACCCAGCTCAGATCTCTGGTGATCTAGTATGGACTGCGGCAGATGGCTTCTCTGGTGCAACAGCACTGAGCCAGTGGGCACACGGTGGTCAGGCGGCAGTGATCAACACTGTGACTGGCGATACTATCAGCTGGATGGACGCGTTCATCGGCCGTATCCCGGGTTCTATCGGTGAAGTTTCAACCCTAGCTATCATCCTTGGTGGCGCAATGATCGTGTTTATGGGCATCGCTTCATGGCGCATCATCGCGGGTACGCTGATCGGTATGATCGCGACAGCGACGCTATTCAACATTATCGGTTCTGACACCAACGCAATGTTCAGCATGCCATGGCACTGGCACCTAGTTCTAGGTGGTTTTGCATTCGGTATGATGTTTATGGCGACCGACCCAGTGTCTGCAGCATTTACCAACAAAGGTAAGTGGTGGTACGGCGCACTAATCGGTGCAATGGCTGTTATGGTTCGTGTGGTTAACCCTGCGTACCCAGAAGGTATGATGCTAGCAATCCTATTTGCTAACCTATTCGCACCTCTATTTGACAACCTAGTAGTTCAGGGCAACATCAAGCGGAGACTAGCTCGTCATGTCAAGTAATAACGATAGCATTAAAAAGACGCTAATTGTTGTTATCGCATTGAGCCTAGTGTGCTCAATCGTGGTATCAGCGGCAGCGGTTGCTCTGCGTCCACTGCAGCAGAAGAATGCGGTGCTTGATGTTCAGCGCAACATCCTTTCAGTAGCGGGCCTTCTGCAAGATGGCACCAACATCACTGAAGCTTACGACCAGTTCATCGAGCCTAAGCTTGTTAACCTAGAAACAGGCGAGTTCGTAGAGCAGACTGAAGAAGGTGCAACTGCATCTGAGTACAGCCAGCGTGACGCAGCGAAAGATCCAGCGCAGTCAATTCGCCTTTCTGGTGACCAAGACCTAGCGAAGATCATCCGCCGTGCAAACGTTGCAACAGTTTACCTAGTGAAAGATGCGAACGATAACATCGACAAGCTGATCCTACCGGTACACGGTGGTGGTCTGTGGTCAATGATGTACGCATTCATCGCAGTAGAAACTGACGGCAACACGCTTGCGGGTATCACTTACTACGAGCAGGGTGAAACTCCTGGACTTGGTGGTGAGATCGAGAACCCGAACTGGCGTGCACAGTTCGTTGGTAAAGAATTGTTCGACAGCAACAACAAGCCAGCTATCCGCGTCGTTAAAGGCGGTGCACCTGAAGGTGACATCCACGGTGTAGATGGTCTGTCTGGTGCAACCCTAACTGCAAATGGTGTTCAGCACACCTTCGACTTCTGGTTGGGTGACATGGGCTTTGGTCCATTCCTGGCTAAAGTTCGTGAAGGAGGCCTAAACAATGGCTGATACTAAAGAAATGAAGAAGATTCTGTTTGCGCCGTTTATCGACAACAACCCGATCGCGCTTCAGATTCTTGGTGTTTGTTCTGCGCTGGCAGTAACAACCAAACTAGAGACGGCATTCGTAATGACCCTAGCGGTAACATTCGTTTGTGCATTCTCTAACTTGTTCGTATCTCTGATCCGTAACCACATTCCAAACAGCGTACGTATCATCGTACAGATGGCGATCATCGCATCGTTGGTAATCGTGGTAGACCAGGTACTGAAAGCCTTTGTTTACGATATCTCTAAGCAGCTTTCTGTATTCGTTGGTCTGATCATCACGAACTGTATCGTTATGGGTCGTGCTGAAGCATACGCAATGAAGTCTGAGCCTCTACCATCTCTTGTAGACGGTATTGGTAACGGTCTTGGTTACGGCTTCGTACTTATCACTGTAGCTTTCTTCCGTGAACTATTCGGTTCAGGCAAACTATTTGGTGTGGAAATCCTGCCGCTAGTGTCTGACGGTGGTTGGTACCAGCCAAACGGTATGATGATCCTAGCACCATCAGCGTTCTTCCTGATTGGTTTCATGATCTGGGCTATCCGTATCATCCGTCCAGAACAAATCGAAGCGAAGGAGTAAGGGGAACATGGAACATTATCTAAGCCTTCTGGTTCGTTCGATCTTTATCGAGAACTTGGCACTGTCGTTCTTCCTAGGTATGTGTACATTCCTAGCCGTATCGAAAAAAGTTAAAACTTCTTTCGGTCTGGGTGTAGCGGTAATCGTTGTACTAACGATCGCTGTTCCTGTGAACAACCTGATCTACAACCTACTGCTAAAAGACGGCGCCATTGTTTCAGGTGTTGACCTTAGCTTCCTGAACTTCATTACGTTCATCGGTGTTATCGCGGCACTGGTACAGATTCTGGAAATGGTTCTGGACCGCTTCTTCCCGCCGCTATATAACGCGCTAGGTATTTTCCTACCATTGATCACTGTAAACTGTGCGATCTTCGGTGGTGTATCTTTCATGGTACAGCGTGATTATAACTTTGCTGAATCTGTAGTATACGGTCTTGGTTCTGGTATCGGTTGGATGCTAGCAATCGTTGCTCTTGCGGGTATCCGTGAGAAGATGAAATATTCAGACGTACCTCCTGGTCTTCGCGGCCTAGGTATTACATTCATCACCGTTGGTCTAATGGCGTTGGGCTTCATGTCCTTCTCCGGCGTTCAGCTGTAATCAGGATAATAAGGAATAATCAATGGATATTATTCTTGGCGTAGTCATGTTCACCCTGATTATCCTGGCTCTAGTTCTAGTGATCCTATTCGCTAAATCTAAGCTAGTACCATCAGGTGACATTACTATCTCAGTAAATGGCGATCCGGAAAAAGCGATTAAAACCGCTGCCGGTAGCAAACTGCTAAATGCTCTATCAGCAAATGGTATCTTCGTATCATCTGCTTGTGGTGGTGGTGGTTCATGTGGCCAGTGCCGCGTGAAGGTAAAATCTGGTGGCGGCGATATCCTGCCAACAGAGCTTGACCACATCACTAAAGGTGAAGCACGTGAAGGCGAGCGTCTGGCGTGTCAGGTTAACGTGAAATCTGACATGGACATCGAGCTTCCAGAAGAAATCTTTGGCGTTAAAAAGTGGGAATGTGAAGTTCTTTCGAATGATAACGAAGCGACGTTCATTAAAGAACTTGTGCTTAAAATCCCTGAAGGTGAGGAAGTTCCTTTCCGTGCAGGTGGTTACATTCAGATTGAAGCTGAACCGCACCACATTAAATACTCTGACTTCGATATTCCTGAGGAATACCGCGAAGATTGGGACAAGTTCAACCTGTTCCGTTACGAGTCTATCGTGAAAGAGCATTCAATCCGTGCTTACTCTATGGCGTCATACCCAGAAGAGAAAGGCTTGATCAAGCTGAACGTACGTATTGCAACGCCGCCGCCAAACAACCCTGATGTACCACCTGGCATTATGTCATCGTACATCTGGTCGCTTAAGGCTGGTGACACTTGTACTATCTCTGGTCCATTCGGTGAGTTCTTCGCGAAAGAAACTGACAACGAAATGGTATTCATCGGTGGTGGTGCTGGTATGGCACCAATGCGTTCGCACATCTTCGACCAGCTTCTGCGCTTGAAATCTAAGCGTAAGATGACTTACTGGTACGGTGCGCGTTCTAAGCGTGAAATGTTCTACGTAGAAGATTTCGATACGCTAGCTGCTGACAATGAGAACTTCGAGTGGCACGTTGCCCTGTCTGATCCACTACCAGAAGATAACTGGGATGGTTACACAGGCTTCATCCACAACGTGATCTACGAGAACTACCTGAAAGATCACGAAGCTCCAGAAGATTGTGAGTACTACATGTGTGGTCCACCAATGATGAACGCAGCGGTTATCGGCATGCTGAAAGATCTTGGTGTTGAAGACGAAAACATCCTACTGGATGACTTCGGTGGCTAATTAGCCGCACACTGAAAAACTGGCTGATCCCAACCGGGGTCAGCCTTTTTTCGTAATAAGCGCATAATAACGGTATGTAAGCTAAGGTTTTTATACATGGTGCTTACACATTACAAATAATAATGACTGTCTTTCATTTGGGGAGTAGTTGGATGAAGACATTGCTGCACCGCGCACTGCTGATGCTTGCGTTGGTTTTTACCCTGTCGGCCTGTAGTGATCAGCGTGAGATGATCCACCTGAACGGTTCGACCATGGGTACCTACTATTCAATTAAGTTGATTAAGCAGGAAGGCTTACCGGCTGCCACGGATATTCAGGCAGAAATTGACCGTCGACTGGAGCTGGTTAACGACCAGATGTCGACGTACCGTAAGCATTCCGAGCTCAGCCAATTTAACCAGTCGCGCTCGAGCGAGCCGTTTGAAGTGTCGCCAGACACTGCCAAGGTCGTGACTGAGGCTATCCGCCTAGCCAAACTAACAGGCGGTGCGCTGGATGTGACGGTGGGGCCGATTGTCAACTTGTGGAGCTTCGGCCCAGAAGCACGCCCGGAGAAAACACCGACCGAGCAAGAACTGGCCGAACGCCGCAAGATAGTGGGTATTCACCATTTGAGTGTCGAAGGCAACAGCCTGATCAAAGATATCCCGGAGCTGTATGTCGATCTGTCCTCGATTGCCAAGGGATTTGGGGTTGACGTGGTCGCCGATTACTTTGATGATCTAGGCGTGGCGGATTACCTGGTTGAGATCGGTGGTGAGCTGAGCTTGAAAGGTAATAACCTGGAAGGTGTGCCTTGGCGCATCGCGATTGAAAAGCCAACCGAAGACGGTAGCCGGGCGATTCAGGAAGTGATTGAACCGGGAGACATGGCGGTTGCGACATCAGGTGATTACCGTAACTATTTCGAAGAAGACGGTGTGCGTTACTCGCACCTGATCGACCCCAATAGCGGTATGCCCATTGCCAACCATGTAGTATCGGTAACAGTGTTGCACCCATCAAGCATGACGTCCGATGCCCTGGCGACGGCGTTCTCTGTGATGGGGGAGGAAAAAGCGCTGGCGTTGGCTAACCAGGAGCAAATTCCATTGCTGCTGGTTGTGAAAACAGAGCAAGGCTTCAAGGAATATACCTCGGATGCTTTTGCCCCATACATGAATCAAAAGTAGAGATTGAACAATGGTTATCTATGTAACTACCTTTGCTGTGTTTTTGCTGGTCATCACTGCGATGGCTGTTGGCTACATTTTCCAGCGCAAAAGCGTCAGTGGCAGCTGTGGCGGCCTTGACGGCATCGGTATTGCCAAAGAGTGTGACTGCCCAGAGCCATGTGATGCCCGCCTAAAGCGTGAGGCGCGTGAAGCGCGTGCAGCGGAATGGAAGAAAAACCAGATCATCTGATCAGCAAGCATTCGCTCAATTGAATTCTAAGCCCGGCCCTGCAACAGCCGGGCTTTTTGTTGGGCTTCACAGTGCCTGCCGCAACCTCTATAATGTCACTGTATAAAAAAACAGTAATCAGGTAGCCGCTCGCATGTCTCTGTTGTCCCCCCCAAAGCCTGCCAAGGTCCAGAAAAAGATCATCCATGTTGATATGGATTGTTTTTTTGCGGCGGTAGAGATGCGCGATAACCCTGAGCTGCGAGATATCCCCATTGCCATCGGTGGGCGGTCGGAGCAGCGGGGGGTGATCAGTACCTGTAATTATTTGGCGCGAAAGTACGGCGTGCGCTCGGCGATGCCAACAGGCAGGGCGATGCAACTGTGTCCCCACCTGACCTTGGTGTCCGGCCGAATGAGTGTCTACAAAGAGGTTTCGGGCCAGATCCGTGAGATCTTCCAGCGCTATACCGATAAGATCGAACCACTTTCCCTTGATGAAGCCTACTTGGATGTCACCGACTGCGAACTGTGTCATGGTTCGGCCACGCTGATTGCCGAAGATATCCGCCGGGCTATTCGCGAAGAGCTCAATCTGACGGCATCTGCCGGGATAGCCCCGGTTAAGTTCATTGCCAAGATAGCGTCGGATCTCAACAAGCCCGATGGCCAATATGTCGTGACCCCGGATCAGATCCCCGCTTTCGTGGCAGACTTGAAACTCGAGAAGATCCCCGGTGTCGGCAAGGTCACCATCCAGAAGCTGCATGATAAAGGCTTGTATGTCGGTAAGGATGTGCAGCAATACGACCGGCACTTGCTGTTGCAGCAGTTCGGTAAGTTCGGCCAGTCGTTGTGGTCGCGTGCCCACGGTATTGACGAGCGTGAAGTGGTAGTGGAAAGGGAGCGCAAATCGGTCGGCGTGGAACGGACGTTCTCACAAAATATCAGCACTTATGAGCAGTGCTGGGAGGTGATAGATCGCTTGTTCCCCGAATTGGAAAAGCGACTCAAGCAGGTCCGTCCCGAGCTCAATATTGCCAAGCAGGGGGTGAAGGTGAAATTCGCCGACTTCCAGCAAACCACGGTGGAGCATACTCAGCCGAAGTTGGACAAGGCCCAGTTCGAGGGCCTTCTGAAAGAGGCCCTGACCCGTCAGCAAGACAGGGAAATCCGCTTGATAGGGATCAGTGTCGGTTTGGATCTTGGCACCCGGGCGCAGCAGCTATCGTTGTTTTGAACGTGGCCATAGGCGGAAGGCAAGAGGCTACTGGAAGAGCAAGAAATTGAAAGTAATTATTTTACACGTAAAGCTTTCTTTTTAGGATAAATAGCCAATAGCCAATAGCCAATAGCCAATAGCCAATAGCCAATAGCCAATAGCCAATAGCCAATAGCCAGGATCAAAAAAGCGAACTCACAGGAGTTCGCTTTTCTTATCGGTTACTCAGAAAGCAACGGCTACGCCTTTACTGGAATATTCTTCAGGATCGCAACCATTTGCTCCCAGAACAGGGCAACGGTGTCGATCTGGACTTTTTCGTCCGGTGAATGCGGGAACTTGATCGTCGGACCGAAAGATATCATATCCATGTTTGGGTATGGTTTCTTGAACAGGCCACATTCAAGGCCGGCGTGGATCACCATGATGTTCGGTACGCGGCCGTAGATGCCCTCGTACGTTTCGCGGAACAGGTGCATCACTTCAGAGTCAGCGTCTGGTTTCCAGCCCGGGTAGGTGCCAGAGAACGCACAGCTAGCACCTGCAAGTGAAGCAACGGCTTTGAGCATGCCTTCTACATTGCTGCGGCCCGAGTCGATTAGCGAACGGATCAGGCAAAGTACCGTGATTTTATCCGCTTCTGTGGTGATAACACCGACGTTCAGTGAGGTTTCAACCACACCTTCGATGTCATCACTCATGCGGATCACACCATTAGGAGTTGCATTTAGCATGTTGATGAAACGCTGCTGGTCAGCGGCTACTAGTACGTCTGTTGGCAGCTCTGCAGCTTCGGTAAATAGATTGATGTCCGTTTCGACACGGCCAAGCTCAGCCACAAGCAGTTCTTGGAAGTAAGCGAATAGCTCGTTAAGCTTGTCTACGTTCTCTGCTGGCAGGGTAACGACAGCGCTCGCTTCTCGTGGAATAGCGTTACGCAGGCTACCGCCCGTTAGCGAGGTGAGGCGCAAACCCAGCTCTTCGGCATGACCAAATAGGAAGCGGCCTAGGATCTTGTTGGCATTGCCTCGGCCTGTGTGGATATCACAGCCAGAGTGGCCGCCTTTCAGGCCTTTAACAACAAGTTTAACGGCTTGGTAGTCCGCAGGTGTTGCTTCGCGCTGGGTAGCGAGAACCAGTGACCCATCGACACCGCCGGCACAGCCCATGTAGACTTCACCTTCTTGCTCTGAGTCGGTGTTGAGCAGGATATCACCTTCCAGCCAGCCTTCTTCTAGGCCGAAGGCGCCCGTCATACCGGCTTCTTCATCAATGGTCAGCAGCACTTCCAGTGGGCCGTGTTCGATATCTTTCGATGCCAGTACCGCAAGGCAGGCTGCCATCCCCATGCCATTGTCAGCACCTAGGGTGGTCCCTTTTGCGGTTACCCACTCACCGTCGATGTATGGCTGGATAGGATCGGTCAGGAAATCATGGTCGGTATCTTCGTTCTTCTGCGGCACCATATCGATGTGGGCCTGAAGAACAACACCCTTGCGATCTTCCATACCTGGTGTCGCTGGCTTTTTGATGAAGACGTTACCCACGGCATCACGGCGTACCTCAAGGCCTTCGCCTTGGGCAAATTGGATGATGTGCTGGGCAAGCGCTTCTTCATGTTTGGATGGGTGCGGGATTGAGCAGATTTGATCGAAGAATTGCCACACTGGCTGAGGTGACAGTTGACTGATTTCTGACACAGCAGTCTCCTTTATAAACTTTTGGTTATAGGCGATGAGTTAGCGGGAAATTAACTATATTGCAAAGTTATTCAGAACAATTAACTATCGCGGTTAACCTCAAGGATACCACTGTGCCTGAAACGGTAACAGCTAAATCTTAAAGTGGCTGATATGGCGCTCGAGGCTTTCCCCATTGGCCAGCAGCTGGGTGCTGGCGGCAGCAATATGACTCCCGTGTTCGGCTGTCTGATGGCTATGTTCGGTGAGTTGGTGCAGGGTCTGGTTAATGGCTTCTGCAGCCTGTGACTGTTGGTCACTGGCTTCGGCAATGTGCTGGTTGAGCGTTAAAATTGTGGTGATCTGCTGACCAATCGCCGATAGGGTCTGGGCTACCTCATCGGCATGCTCGGCCGTGCTGGATGATTGCTGGCGGGTTTTGACCAGGGCTCTGCTTACACTGCCTGCCTTGTCTTGCAGGCTGGCAATGATGGCTTCTATTTCATTGGTGCTTGATTGGGTTCGGTTGGCCAGGGTGCGAACTTCATCGGCGACAACCGCAAAGCCACGACCTTGCTCTCCCGCCCGGGCTGCCTCGATGGCTGCGTTAAGGGCCAGCAGGTTGGTTTGCTCGGCAATGCCGCGGATCACATCCAGTACCGATCCTATGGTTTGTGAGTCGCTGTCCAGTGCATGGGCACTGTGGTTGGCCTCATCCAGCAAGGTGAGCAGCGCGTGCATCTCTTTTGCAGAGTTCGAGACTACGGCAATGCTGTTAGTACTGTATTGTTGGGCTTGATCGGCGGCATCGGCTGCTTGTTGCGCTGACTGGGCGATGTCTTGGTTATTGGTGTGGAGCTGGTTCATGGCGGCGGCCACGCTGTCGATACCGCGATAAGCTTGATTGGCGCTGCCAGCCGTTTGGGTGGCGACACTGTTGAGCTGGCTTGCCGCCGCACTGATTTGATCGCTGGCTGGGGCGATGTCACGCAGCATATCGGATAAATGGCCAGAGAAAGTGTTGAACGAGCGGGCCAGTTGACTGAGTTCATCATCCCCTTGGCAGGGGAGGCGCTGGGTCAAATCCCCCTCTCCCTTGGCGATATCATGCATGGCTCGGGCTGTTTCTTGGCATGGAATGGTGATAGAGCGGGTGATCACCCAAGCCAGTACCGCACTGAGTGCTAATGCACTGAGCAGGTACACACTGAATTGTTGGAACTCACTCAACAATAGTGCTTTGACATCATCGACATAGATCCCCGAGCCGACAATCCATCCCCAGGGGGCGAAGCCTTTCACAAACGAGATCTTCTCGATTGGCGTACTGAATCCTGGCTTTTCCCAATAGTAGTCGACAAAACCTTGGCCTTGTTGGCGGACAATATTGGCCATTTCGACAAACAGAGCTGTGCCATTGGGATCGGTTAAGGTATCCAAACGCTGGCCGTTGAGGGCGGGTTTGAAAGGGTGCATGACCATGGTGGGCACCATGTCGTTGATCCAGAAATAATCCTTTTGTTCATATCGCAAGGTAGCAAGTGCATCAATGGCATGTTGCTTGGCTTGTGCTTGGGTTAGGGTGCCTTGCTGTTCCAAGGAGTGATAATAGCCGAGCAGGCTATGGGCACTTTCAACCAGGTGGCGGGTTTTCAGCCTTTTTTGCTCCAGGATGTTGGTTTGATAGTTGGCAATAAACAGCGCCAGCGGCAGAAGAGTCAGTAGAGTGACGATAAAGCTCAGCAAGTATAAACGCTTACCAATAGACACTTTTCTGAGTAATGGAAATGCCGCCATGTTATCCCTCATTCATTGTAGTTTTAGCTCTGCGCATGGTTGAATAAGATATGTTGTAACTATGTAGTAGTTCAAGGGGGGAGGGGTTACACTTTGGTCGCAAAGGAGTGAAAATGTGAGCGCCCGCGCTGTAACTTAATTACAGTTTTTGTTGTTCTAACACTCAATAACGGCAAAAGTGTGACGAGGTTAAAGAAAATGCTTGAAAGTTTATTACGGCAAGGGTATAGTTTCACCATCTTCTGAACGAAGACGAACGACACAAAAATTTTGCTCTAGGATGAGCCCGAGATATCGCCTCCAAGGAACCGAGTTTAAGTCAGGCCAAGACGGCCAAACACGTACAACGTGTAGTCATTGCTTAATAGTTAAGGTGATAAAAATGAAAGTATTTGAATCTGTAAACAAGTTTTGGAACAACCGCGCTGTATACACCGGTAACTTTAAATACCCAAGCTCGTTCGGCTACTAATTCTTGCGTCTTGCTTGGTTCTCTACATTGCCGGGCAGGATCTGAGTGGTCAATTTTTTTTTGTTCACCCCCCTTTCTTTAAGAATTTCTTGAAACCGCATTTCGGTTTTAGTCACATTCTTGACGCCACTTCCAGTTGGAGTGGCGTTTTTTTTGTCTTCTTGAACCATCAAGCTGTTTTTGTCAGTCATACCTCCCGGCGTTAACGATAGCTTTATTTTATGCCTTTGAGGTGTATTCGATTACATCTGCTGTTAACTGTTAATTCATGCAATTTCATGGTGGATATTAACGATTGCGCATAGGTGGAAAATATTAATTGAACAAAATGTAGCCGCGCTGTTAAAATTTCAAGTTGTTGTTTTTATTGGTTTAAATTTCAAGTTCATATTGCTTGGTTGGTTTTTTATTCGGTTGATTGTATTCGTTGATGATAATTGCGTTATTTACTGGAAATTGACAATTATCGAGCATATAATCGCCACCCAAAATAGGGACGCAATCGTTTTCTATTTGTTGAAAATTCGTGATGTGTGGAAACCGAGAACCGGCTTCGGCTCATCCCTTAAACCAATATCAATTGCTTAATATCTCCAAGGAATCGAGAGCAATGCTTGAGAAACTTTTTAAACTCAAAGAGAACGGTACCGATGTACGTACTGAGCTGCTAGCGGGTCTGACTACCTTCTTGACGATGGCTTACATCATTTTTGTAAACCCATCTATGCTGTCGGCGACGGGTATGGACCAAGGCGCGGTATTTGTTGCGACCTGTCTGGCTGCGGTTGTGGGCTGTTTCATCATGGGCTTTGTGGCTAACTACCCAGTGGCTCAGGCGCCGGGGATGGGCCTGAATGCGTTTTTCACCTACGGTGTGGTGCTGGGAATGGGCCACACGTGGCAGGTTGCGCTTGCGGCGGTATTCTTGTCCGGCCTGTGTTTTATTGCCCTGAGTGTACTGAAGGTGCGAGAGTGGATTATCAACTCAATTCCTCATGCGCTGCGTATCGGGATCTCGGCGGGTATTGGTTTGTTCCTGGCGTTTATCGCCCTGCAAAGCTCAGGTATTGTCGTTGATAACCCTGCGACTCTGGTGCAGGTTGGCGATTTCACTAGCTTCCCGGCGGCAATGGCGTCACTTGGTTTCTTCCTGACCATTGCCCTAGTGCACCGTGGTTACAAAGCGGCGGTACTGATTGCCATTCTGGCGGTTACCGCAATCAGTGTGCTGGTGGGCGAAGTGAGCTATGCCGGTATTGTGTCGGCACCACCGAGCATTGCCCCAACGTTCATGCAGATGGATTTCTCCGGAGCATTGGAAGTAGGCTTGATTTCAGTTGTGTTCGCGTTCTTGTTCGTCGACCTGTTCGACACTGCGGGCACCTTGGTCGGTGTCGCAACCAAAGCAGAGCTGATCGACAAAGACGGTAAGCTACCTCGTCTAAACCGTGCACTATTGGCCGACAGTACGGCGACTTCAGTGGGAGCGGTATTAGGTACATCGAACACGACCTCTTACGTTGAGAGCGTATCGGGTGTGGCTGTTGGCGGCCGCACCGGCCTTACCGCTGTGACGGTTGGCGTTTTGTTCCTGTTGGCATTGTTCTTTGCCCCGCTAGCAGGTATGGTGCCTGCCTATGCGACAGCAGGTGCCCTGTTCTATGTCGCCATCCTGATGATGTCGGGTTTGGTGAGTGTTGATTGGCGCGACTTAACAGAAGCAGCACCAGTAGTTGTAGTTTGCCTACTGATGCCGTTAACATACTCCATCGCTGAAGGTATTGGCCTTGGCTTTATCACCTACGCTGCCGTTAAGACAATGAGTGGCAAAGGTCGCGATGTAAATATTAGCGTTTGGGTCATTGCTGCCCTATTCGTTGCTAAGATTATTTTTCTATAACAGTAAATAAATACATACAGCAGTTTTTCTGCTGACTCAGAGGTTCATCGGATATGAGTAATAAGTTCATCATCACTTGGGACAACATGCAAATGTATACCCGCCAGCTAGCAGAGAAATTGCTTCCTGCCGATCAGTGGAAAGGTATCATTGCCGTTAGTCGTGGTGGCCTGGTTCCATCAGCAATCTTGGCGCGTGAACTTGGTATTCGTTATGTTGATACTGTATGTATCTCTAGCTACGACCATGATCACCAGCGTGATATGAAAGTGTTGAAACAAGCTGAAGGTGATGGTGAAGGTTTCATCGTTATCGATGATCTGGTGGACACTGGCGGTACGGCGGAAATGATCCGTCAAATGTACCCTAAAGCAAAATTCGTAACTGTATGTGCGAAGCCTGCTGGTAAGCACCTGGTTGATGACTACGTTGTTGATATCCCGCAGGAAACTTGGATTGAGCAGCCATGGGATATGGCAGTAACATTTGTTGATCCAATCGCGAAGCAATAATATTACTGACAACGAGTTAAAAAGGAGCCTAAAGGCTCCTTTTTTTATGCCGGTAACTTCACTGGGTTAGCTGGCTTTGGTCTTGATATCCGATAGGGATTCCCCACTGGGCTTATTGCGGTAATAGTTGTTGTAGTTGATGATATCAACCATGGTGTTACCGGTGATTTCGCATTGGCGCTGATATTTGATCTGGTAGCTATCGGGTATACGCTCACCGGAGGCGTCAAGACATAATGGGGTTTTGGCATTCACCGCGCCCGATGCTTCGCCAGGGTTGGCACCCAAGGAGCCACCACTGCCAAAAGCGAGGACCGATGAAGAGAAGAGAAGCGAAACAACTAGGCAAAAGACATATCGCATACTTACCACCGTATGAAGTACTGATTGGTAAGTAAAAGCATAGCTTAGTCCTGGCATTTCCCCAGTAACGCTTGTGCAACTCATGGGAATTGTCTAACGGCTCATACAGTAAGTACCTGTTGGGTGGTATACTTTAAAAATATAAACACAATAAGCACACCTTTAGACTGAACCGGAATAGCGTGCTTTGCCATAGACCGGAAGTGCTCAAGTCTGCATTGAATGTGTGTGCAAACCGAAATGGAGCAGAACGTGTCCGAACCGTCCAAAACCAATCTGTCCGAAAAGCTCTTTGCCCCTAGGCAAACATCCAAAGAAACATCGAGCCTAGTGAAGTTGGCCCATGTCGTCGATGCCCCAATCCACAGTGCGCTGGATGGTGATACCGAGATCGGTTGGTATCGGGTGATGCGCCGCCCGCAATGGATCTGGCAGGGGATCGATCCGATTGAACTGGAGGCGATTCTAGCAAGAATCGCCAATTCCGAAGCGCCGCGAACCCGTGATGATTTGCTCGATACCGTTATTGGCTACAAACCGGGTAACTGGGTGTATGAGTGGTGCCAGTCAGGTGCCATGTACCATAAGGCCGCGCGGGCGTTGCTTGAACAAGGCGAGAAGGAAAAAGCCGCCGAACAACTCATCACTGCCAGTATGTATTACAGTATCGGTGCCTACCCACACCTTAAGGGGGACGACTTGGCCGCCCAGGCTGAGTTGCAAGCCAACCAGGCCTACCGAGATGCCATGGATAGCCTGCCGCATCAAATGCGCACCATTGATGTCAAGTACGAGAACAAGACGTTCCAGGCGTTTATCCACCTGCCGCGTACCGACAAGCTGCTTCCAACGGTCATCGTTAGTGGCGGGCTGGATATGTTGCAGTCGGATTTGCTGCGGCTGTACCAAAAATACTTCGGACCAGCAGGCTTTGCGATGATCACTTTGGATATGCCGTCTGTCGGCCACAGCAGCCATTGGTCGCTGACCGAAGATACCAGCCGCCTCCATCAGGCCTTGTTGCAGCAAGTTAAGGACGTGCCGTGGGTTGACCATACCCGGATAGCAATGCTTGGGCTGCGCTTTGGCGGTAATGCCGCGATTCGGCTCGGTTTCCTTGAACCTACCCGTTTGAAAACCTGTGTCAGTATTGGCGGTATCATTCATAGTGGTCTGGCCGATCCCAAGCGGCTGGATGCCATGCCTCGCATGTATCTGGATATGATTGCCTCACGGTTAGGGAAGAATGGGGTGTCAAAGACCAGCCTGTTGTCTCATCTGCCAGCGTGGTCACTCAAGAACCAGGGCCTACTGGGCCGTCGCAAGATCGACTTGCCGATGCTGGGTATTGGCCTTAAGAGCGATCCTGTCTGCTCGGAGTTTGACAATCAACTTATCGCTATGTCGAGCCGTGGTGGCAAGGCGGTGACCCTGCCGGACAAGCCGTTGCACGACGGCTACCACCGGGCGATGACGACAGTAGTGGACTGGCTCAAGGAGAAGCTTGCAGAGTAAGCCAAGTTGTCAAATTGTGCGCCTTGTAAATAAATTGTTGCCAAATGAGCGGTTTACGGCTTAAATGGAAAAGGTTAATGATTGCTAGGGATGGAGATGATTATGACGAAAGAAAAGACTTTCCCGCCACACGGGCGTTTGATGACAAAGTTGACGGCCTTGGGACCATACTTGCGTCAGCCTCTGTCCTCTGATGGGCACTTCTTCTTTGATTGCCTCTCGAGTTGTGTCAGTGCCAAAAAGGCCCCGGAAGAGCGTGAATTCTGGGGCTGGTGGTTCATTATTGAAGCTAACGAACAAGGCTTTGAGTACCATTACGGCTTTGGGCGCTACAACGATGCGGGTGAGTGGGTGGCTGATCCGGTGCCGGCTAAACATGAGAAAGCGGTGCAGCAAACGTTAGAGGATTTTTATCCGAAATTGGAAGGTTTGTTGCAAGATGAGTTCGAACTGACGCTATCGCCTTCAAAAGTCTTGAAAGAGCCAGAGCTTGGCAGTGTTGCCTAATTATTAAGCCTTAGCTTAAATGAAGAAAAATGCGCCTAGTTGGCGCATTTTTCTTGTGATTTATAGAGGGTATTGATACAACATCATTCTACTTATTCTTTTTGTTTTATCCCCATGGCAGAGACAAATATCCTAAATGAGCAAAACAAGAACTTGGTAACCGCAGATTCCAGAGATGGGTCTCAAAACCAAGAGGTTAAGCACCGTCCACAGACTATCGTCGTCAAGCTGGGTACCAGCGTATTGACGGGTGGTACGCTGAAGCTGGATCGTGCCCATATGGTTGAGTTGGTTCGTCAGTGCGCCCAGTTGCGCCGTCAGGGCCACAAAGTCATTATCGTAACTTCCGGTGCTATTGCCGCCGGCCGCGAACATTTAGGATACCCCGAACTGCCCAAAAACATGGCCAGCAAACAGCTTTTGGCAGCGGTTGGCCAGAGCCGCCTGATCCAGGAATGGGAGAGTTTGTTTGGCATTTACGGCCTGCATGTCGGGCAGATGCTGCTGACCCGTGCCGATCTCGACGATCGCGAACGCTACCTCAATGCCCGCGACATGATTGTTGCCCTGCTGGACAATGGGATTATCCCGGTCGTCAATGAGAACGACGCGGTTGCCACGACAGAGATCAAAGTGGGGGATAACGACAACCTTTCGGCGCTGGTTGGCATTTTGGCGGGGGCCGACAAGCTATTGCTGCTCACCGACCAGCCGGGGCTGTTCACCGCGGATCCGCGCGATAACCCAGAGGCCGAGTTGATCCGTGAGGTGCATACCATCGATGAAACCCTGCGCAAGATTGCCGGTGGCAGTGTCGGTGGTCTTGGTACCGGTGGTATGGCAACCAAACTGCAGGCAGCGGATGTTGCCCGCCGTGCCGGTATCGAAGTGATCATCGCCGCTGGCAGCCGTCCCGATGTAGTGGCTGACTTGGCCCAGGGCACGTCGGTGGGGACTCGCTTCTTGCCGTTGGAATCGCCGCTGGAAAGCCGTAAGCGCTGGATTTTAGCTGGGCCTCCGCCGGCTGGTGATATCGTGATTGACCCAGGAGCAGCGGCGGCCGTGCAGTTGCGCGGTAGTAGCCTGCTGTCGAAGGGGATCAGCGAAGTAAAAGGCGAGTTCGAGCGTGGTGAAGTGGCTCGGATCTTCAATATCCAAGGTGAGTTGCTTGCCCGAGGGATCAGTCGTTACTCAAGCAAAGATCTGGCGAAAATTGCCGGCAAACACAGCCAGGATATTTATCAGGTGTTGGGTTATGAATATGGCCCAGTTGCTGTACACCGAGACGACTTGGTCGTTATCTGACACCTATTGAAACCGTAAGGGAAAGAATATGAATCTTCAACTGATGGGCCAAGCGGCGCAACAGGCTGCCTTTGAACTCGCAACAGCAGCAACCGAACAGAAAAATCGCGCATTGGCTGTGATCGCCGATGAGCTAGAAGCCAACCAAGATGTGATTTTGGCGGCCAACGCCAAAGATATCGCCGCTGCCAAAGAAGCGGGCATGACAGATGCCTTGGTGGATCGCCTGCTGCTTAATGCCGAGCGTCTGGCGGGGATTGCCAACGATGTCCGAAATGTGATCAGCCTAAATGATCCGGTCGGGGCCGAACTGGACAGCAAGGTGCTGGAAAACGGCATGCGCCTTAGCCGCCGTCGCGTCCCTCTCGGGGTGGTTGGCGTGATCTATGAAGCGCGTCCGAACGTCACCATTGATATTGCGGCATTGTGCTTGAAAACCGGCAATGCCAGTATCCTGCGCGGCGGCCGTGAAACCTTCCACTCCAATATGGAGCTGGTCAAGGTGATCCAGGTGGCACTGGAGAAAGCCGGCTTGCCAACGGCATCGGTGCAGTATATCGAAAAGCCAGACCGAGAACTGGTTTCCCAGTTGCTGAAGATGGATCAGTATGTCGATATGATCATCCCTCGCGGCGGTGCGGGCCTACACAAGATGTGCAAGGAGAACAGCACCATCCCGGTGATCATCGGTGGTTTCGGTATTAGCCATGTTTACGTTGACGCAACCGCTGATCTTTCCCGCACATTGGACGTGGTAGAGAATGCCAAGGTGCAGCGTCCGTCGGCCTGTAATGCGCTGGACACCCTGCTGGTACACGAGAAGGTTGCAGAAGCTTTCTTACCTCGTTTGGCTGAACGCCTGAACAGCAGCAATGTTGACATGGTCGCTGACGAAAATGCCTACGAGTTACTGGAAGGCAAAGCAGCAAGCTTGCGCCGTGTCGCCGAAGGTGACTATGATACCGAATGGTTAAGCTTTACCCTCGGGATCAAGATCGTCAAAGACGTGGAAGAGGCCATCGCCCATATGCGTAAGCATAACGCCAGCCATTCAGATGCCATCATGACCAATGATTTGATGGCGGCAGAGCGTTTCGTTAATGCAGCAGGCTCAGCGGCAGTTTATGTGAATGCGTCAACGCGCTTTACCGACGGCGCACAATTCGGCCTAGGGGCAGAAGTGGCGGTATCGACCCAGAAACTGCATGCCCGCGGCCCGATGGGATTGGAAGAGCTGACAAGCTATAAGTGGGTAGGCGTCGCAGACTACCTCCCTCGAGCTTAATTGATTTATCGTCGCCAGTTAATGCGATAACTGCATCGGAAGTGCTCATTTACATCCGTAAACTCCGCGCTTCCTCTTGGCTCTCACATGAACTGGCTTAGATAAAACAACAAGCAATGATAGTTGGGTAGAGCAGTGCTCATTTACTATCATAAACTCCGTGCTTGCTCTTTGTTCTTGGTGGGCTGACTTAGAACTCATTGCTCCAAATAGCTTTGAGTCCGACAGATTTAGATATAAAAAAACGAGAGCGTGATGCTCTCGTTTTTTTATGCCTGATCTTTGAGATTCTTTAAGTCTTTGTTCTCGTCGTTAGCCGCTTGCTTTTCGATCAGCTCATCAAGTTCTTGTTCGCGCTTGTTTTTATCGTACATGTATTTGACCTTGTCCTTGTAGCCAAATTTCATGTTAGCGGTGTATTTCAGCGCCGCAATGTTACTGACCACCACGCTCACGACGATGATGCTGATAACCCACGGGTTGAGTAGCCATTCCATTTACACCTCACAGATATTCTCTATGTACCTACTATAGAGACTATCAAGGTTTTCCAGGATGTGCGACTTTCCTGCAAGCTCTGATTGGCTAAGTGTGCGCTTGAGCAGGTCAGGTGTGAGCTGTGAAAGTAAATATTTGCTTACCGGGAAGTAGCTGATATGCCAAGGCTCGCAGGCGACGCCATGGCGATCTTCGGCATAGGGCAGGTAGAAGCCAAAGTGCGCCATATTGCCACTGAGCCATTGGCTGAACGCAGCTTGGTGACCTCCGGGTTGGTACTCCCACGGCTCCAGGTGAAGCTGTTCACCTTTCGGCAGACAGTTTGCAGCGTAAACATCGATATCTGTGCCCCAATGATGACGGCTTGCGCCGGGCAGGGCTGACCAGCGCATTATCGCGTGGACTTTATCAAGCTCGGTAAGAGCGCTTGGATCAAGCGGTTGGCTGTTGCTGTCGAGCAGCGGCCGCTTGCCGGTATACTTGTTGTTCCAAATCAGCAGCTGGCGCTCGAACGGGCGGAAAGCGCTGGCAACCTGGAGGTCAAAGCCTGCTTTATTGGCGGCTTCTTTTAATGCCTCAAAGGCAGCTAGCATTTGCCGGTGGACAAAAGGATGCCCGCCGTCAGGGTGTAGAGAGACCAGATGGCTGGTCTCTTGCCCGGTCAGTTGCCCGGCAGTATGTTGCCGGACTTGGATTGGGTGGTTAACCATTAAAGGATTTTTTCCATCACTTTCTGGTACATGTCGGTCAGCTTTTCCAGATCAGCGACTTTTACGCACTCATTCACTTTGTGGATGGTTGCATTGACCGGGCCGAGCTCGACAACCTGTGCACCGGTACGGGCAATGAAACGACCATCGGAGGTACCGCCAGTGGTCAGTAATTCCGGTTTTTTGTGGTTCACTTCCTCAATGGACTCTACGACGGCATCCAGCAAGCTTCCTTCATCGGTCAGGAATGGGTGACCGCTGAAAGTCCAGGCCAAGTCATAATCAAGGCCGTGGGCATCGAGTACCGAGTGAACCTTGCGCTTGATATCATCGGCGGTCAATTCGGTGCTGAAGCGGAAGTTGAACTGGACGTGGAACTCGCCCGGGATCACGTTCGATGCGCCGGTACCGGCAGACAAGTTGGCGATTTGGAAGCTGGTCGGCGGGAAGTAGGCATTGCCGTTATCCCACGTTGTTGCAGCCAGTTCGGCCAGTGCCGGCATTGCACGGTGAACCGGATTATCGGCCAGGTGCGGGTAGGCGACATGGCCCTGGGTGCCCTTGATATTGACATCACCGGTAATCGAACCCCGGCGGCCGTTCTTCACCACATCGCCGACAGCATGGGTACTCGATGGCTCACCGACAATACACATGTCGATTTTTTCATTGCGGGCTTCCAGGGTATCAATCACCCGGGTGGTCCCATTGATGAATGGCCCTTCTTCGTCCGAAGTGATCAGCAAAGCAATCGAGCCTTTGTGATCAGGGTTGTCGGCAAGGAAGCGCTCAATCGCCACTATCATACAGGCCAGTGAGCCTTTCATATCGGCGGCGCCGCGGCCATGCAGGTAGCCGTCGATAATGGTAGGCTCGAAAGGGGCGGTATGCCATTTATCAAGGTTACCGGCTGGTACTACATCGGTATGACCGGCAAAAACGAACAGCGGGGCTTCCGTGCCGCGGCGAGCCCAGAGGTTGGTGGTATCTTCGAACACCATGGTTTCGATGTTAAAACCGAGTTTTTCCAGGCGCTCGATCATCACGTCCTGGCAGCCAGCATCTTCAGGGGTTACTGACTGGCGGCTGATAAAGTCTTTCGCCAGGGCGAGAACCGGGCTATCTGACATCCTTGTATCCTTTCTTAGTTCGTTTGGAAGATTTCTTGGTATAGGGCAGGCTTGAAGCCCAAGTGGTAGCTGTTGTTGTGAACCAACAGCGGGCGCTTGATCATAGCCGGGTGCTCCAGCATCAATTCGATCGCGCTTTGCTGGTCAAGGCCGGCTTTTTGTTCGTCGCTCAGCTGGCGGTAGGTGGTACCGCGCTTGTTGACCATAGCTTCCCAGCCTAGCTCGGCCTCAAACTGCTCTAGCATGCCACGGTCAAGGCCGTCGGCACGGTAGTCATGGAAGGTATATTCGATGTTTTCGGCTTCTAGCCACTTCTTCATCTTCTTGATGGTATCGCAGTTCTTTAGGGGAGTGCCGTAAACAACAGTCGTCATGTGATTCCTCTAATCAGGCTGATTGTGCGACTGGCATTGAGCAGGGTGTTGAGCCGAGCAGCCAGTCTGCATCGGTGTCTTGTTATGACCCTAATACTGCCGCATCCACAGGGTGTGCGCAAGAACGTGATCACGGTCATGGACTGGTTAACTCTGTTGAAGACTTCTTCGAGCCAATAACACATGAGGAATGGAGTCAGCAAAACGGCTATGTGCCTGACAATGCCGAAGTGTTCGCTTCTACGTATGAACCAGCTACAACGTCAGCTGTCATGGACTTTAGTGACCCGTTCGGTGAGGGGGGGGCATTTAGTGAGGAATCAGATAGCAGTATTCAAGTGGTGAATGACACTCCTTGGTTTGCCTGATTACTTGAATTATTCATAGTTACTGGAAGCGGTAAAATGTCGGTAAACGGTCAGGCTACTTAAAAGTGAACAGTATTGATGAATGAACAGTTACCAGTTAGTAGGCCGAAAGCCTACAGCTACCTTCGGTTCTCAACTCTCCGTCAAAAGGATGGGGACTCAACAAGGCGTCAGCTAGAACTAGCTAGGGAATATGCCTACAGGCACGACCTATCGCTTCAAGACACGACTATAGAAGACTTAGGTGTATCTGCATTCCGTGGTCGTAACAATCGTGAGGGAGCGTTAGGCGAGTTTCTAGAGGCTGTTAGGGAAGGACACATAGAGCGCGATAGTTGGCTCTTGGTTGAGTCGGTTGACCGCTTAAGTCGTCAGGCAGTTGAGGACGCCTATCAGCTTATCTCAGGAATTCTCGCCCTTGGTATTACCGTCGTAACCCTACAGGATGAACAGGTCTATAAGCAGGGAAAGTTAGACCTTGGCAAGCTGATGATACTTCTTGTTAAGGCGCAGACGGCATTTGAAGAAAGTGAAAAGAAATCAATCCGTACCGCAGCGGCATGGAAAGCTGCTAGGGATGATCTAGCTAATGGCAAGAAGATAAAGAATGCTCGGATACCTTCATGGGTACTTTGGAATGACGATAAGACAGACTTCCTGATAAATGAGCCAGTCGCTAAAACTGTTCGCTATATCTTTGAACTCTCTATTAATGGGTTTGCCAGCGGCATTATTGCCAAAAGGCTAAACGCAGAGGGCTACTCAATGCTGACCGGAAAGCTTCCCAAGTGGTCAGCTGCCAATGTTCTAGCTGTTCAGCAAGACAGGGGTTATATAGGAGAGTTTACGCCTATGAAGAAGAACCCTGAGACAGGCAAGCGTGAGCCGATAGCTGACCCTGCTGCTAATTATTATCCTGTCCTAATTAATCCTGAGCATTTCTACGAAGTACAGCGTCAGCTTAAAGGCCGTCAGCGTAGTTCAGGCTCTTACAGGAAAGGCAAGATGACTAATCTGTTCACTGGCCTTATTAAGTGCGGTTGCTGTGGTTCGGCTATGGCTGTGCATCAAAAGAACAAGAAAGCAGACGTCAAAAAGTATGGTCAATATTACTACCTGTCTTGTTCAAGAAAGACTGAAAAAAGTTGTACGAGTAAACCGCTGAACTATAGAAGATTAGAACGATTGCTTGTGTCATCATTTACGTTTCTTCCATCAATCCTTGATGGTAATCAAAACAACAATACGCAGTTAAGTGATGCAAGGCTTGAAGTTATTCGTTTAGAACAATCCCAAAAGGAAGTACAGAATAAATCAGATCGACTTATGGCAGTTCTCATGGAGCGTGACAGCAATGAGTTGTTACTTAAGCAGTTGGACAAGTTGACAGAAGAACAGAGGACCATTGATAACGACTTGAAGCAAGCCATTGCAAATGTTGAACAGTTAACAGGAACACTTGCTTACACTGACAGCAAGTATAATGACATATTCACGGAGCTAAACTCGTTCGAGGCGATAGGGTATGTTGATTGGCGTACAAGGTTCAATACGCAGCTTAGGCGGATACTGTTGAAGATTGTCGTAACCACTAACGATAGCTATTGTGATGATGGTGTAACGATTACATGCTTTGATAATCAACATTACCCAATTGCGTCTTTATATGGTCGGCGTAGTTTGAAAAAGTTATTTGGCATCTCGAATAATTACGACATTTTCTTTGCTGCCAGTGATAACGATACTGCGCCTCTTGACTTGATTGGGACGAATGCCCGTCGTGATAACTTCGCTATAGCAAAATCAGAAGACGAAATTGACCAAGAGTTATTTGACAGCATATTGGAGTTTACGAAAGGAACCTCTGGTTTTGACCTGCCCTAGTTCCTGACTGTCTGTGTAACCTAAAGCTCATGCAGATGATTGAAGTTCAGGTGCCGGCGGCAGGAGCGATACAATACTACTAAGGTATTTTCTAGCGTTTCATGTAAGGAAAGTTAATAGGGTGGGGCTACCCGCGACTAAGGAAAGAAGCCTTCACACGAATGGCCAGGAAGGGAAAAGGTACTCCTCCTATAAGCCATTCTGAGCGATGTAGTGAAGTGTTGAACGGTAAGTTGATGTGTTCCTGTGGCGTGATTGAGGGCGGAAAAAAGCCCCGCTATGTGCGAGGCTCTTAATGTTAGCTGTTTACGTCTGAGATTGGGGTGTATGCAATCTTTGATTCATCATCGATATCCGGCTCACTCTCTAGTACCCGCAGCAGTCTGGCTTCTGCAATCTCACCATTCTTAAGCTTGGCTTGATAATCAAGGTGTACTGGCTCACCATCTCTGAAAGCATTATGCAGAGTGTCTTTTTCAGAGTTTGTGATGAATGAATGGTCAACCCTGATACTAAACGATGCATCATCACTCTCCGGTGATACACCGAGAATCATATAGCCCTTGGCCTTGTTATTCGACATTGATTCAATGACAAAGTAACCAGTCCAGTCTTTAACTTCTGTGACTACATCTGGCTTGGTTGAGATGCGTTTGATGTCGGCATTGTTAAGCTTAATAACCTTACCAATTTTAACCCTTTCAGCGTCAGGTACAGCTTTGATTATGCCTTTGTATCCTTCATCCAAATGCGCGACAACTCTGTGCCCCTTTTCTGGAGCTTCTTCTAGGGCTTTGGCAAGCACTACGTCTCGCATGGCTTCCACGCTGTGTTGAGAGTTCTCAGACATAGCCTTAGTCATTAAAGCAATTTGTTCGGTGCGCTGCTTCTCGACAGCTTCCTTACTTTGACCATCCATGTACTTTGTACCAGAGTACGTACCAGAAATGGCTAAGGCTACAACTGCGAGCAAAGCTAATTTTTGACGTCCACTCATATCCTTAAATACCACATCCAATTTTTCGCAGATAGAGCTGAACCAGTCACCACTACTTGTAGCACCCGTTGAACCCTTGCGAATCGTAAATACTAACTCCAGAGATTCCTTATCGGAGTTTGTTAATTTTTGCCTGTTCGAAGTATCGTAAATTAGGGTTGTGTATGCCTTATCTACCTCTTGCTGAAAGCCGACAAAACTCTCCATGAGCTTAGTTGGCAGCGAACTATGATACCTGTCACCTTTAATGTCAATGTCAACAATCGGCCAACCATCGAAAACAATATCTTTCTCTTCTTTATCGTAGACTAGAACGTCCATCGCATACTTCAAGAAATCTTTTTCGGTCTTAATTACCAGTTGTTCGAGGTTCGCAGTCATAAAGTTTCTTTTCCTAGCGTTGACTGTATGGCACACAATTCCCTATTGTTGGGAAGGTTGCTGACCTATGATGACAAATCAGCAAGTTAGCTCATTATGCCTGATAAGCCTGACAGCCACATATACATTAACGCACAAAAGTGACAGAAAACGTCTTTAGGCTGCACAGCGATTGATGTTCTGTCATTGGCCTAAGCAAAAAAAGGGAGACCGTTAAGTCTCCCTTTAGATTTTCTAGTTATCACAGCGTCACTACTTGATGATGAGCATTATGGCTCGTTCATTGTGACTGCTAAATGCGGTTAAGCCGCTTTGTTGCAACCTGTCTTTGGTGCAGTGTAGACATCTTCATTTGCTGCGTAAGCAGAAGCAGTTACCTTAGGAATGTCCGGTGTTAGGCCATCTTTATCAGTATCGTCAGCTCCTTTTTCAAAAACCTTAATTTCACAAGCACATTCGTGTTGTAAAATCTCATGACCAACAAACATCTTAGTAATGATGTTATGGCCTAGACGCAAAGGCTCAGGAACGTGCTCAATGCTCAAGTCTTTAATTTTAGCTGTACCAATAGCGTCTTTGGTGAAGACAATCATTAGCGTTTTCGATGAATCGACATAATAACGATCTGTTCGCCCTGAACCACCATCAGTTTCAGCTAGAGGTTTATCGTCAGGGTATTTGTCTTTATCTGACTCATCAGCGAACGGGAAGTTCTCTGTCTCGTAAATAGGAATACCTGCGATACGAAGAAGAGGCATGCCACCATTAGGTAAACCTGATTCAACATTATTACCACTGTTGATGTAATCTTTATTTAGCCAAGCCATGTTGCCAGCTTCTTGAGCTGCATTAACTAGTAATTCGTAATGCTCAGGACGGACAATAGCTACTGCTTCTTGAACAGGGACATGGTTTACCTTTAATCGTGTACGAGCACGGTAAATTGCTTGAACTAGCTGACGTCCTGTAGCACCTTTACCAGCGACATTCTCTTCAATAGTAACTGGCTTGGTATATTTCTGGCCTTTAAGTGACTCTAGTCCTGCTTTTAGGTGTGTCTTTTCAGTAGCGGCATCTTTAATCTTTGCTGCCTTGATCAACATACGCCAAACATTACGGTCAACCATTTCGGCTATAGCGCTGGACAACTCTTTCGCGTATTTTTCTCGATGCTGGTAGTGAGATAGCATTGTGTCTACGTCAGGTACGAAGACATTACTAACTGCAATGTCATCTACAGCGACGATACGCTCCACTGTTGGAATCTTCTGTGCATCAAGCAAATGACCAGGCTTGTGATAACGAGGTTTTTCTACACGCCCAATTAGAGGAAATTGGGTAGAACTACCACCTTGAAGTGTTTTTACATTGGTTAGCTCTAGGGCTAGGCATTTAGGTTTAAATGCAGATAGAACTTCACCAGAGAAAACCTTAAGATACAAAGCACGTGGAGACGTACCATTATTAATTGCACCCGGCGATGTTACTGTTTGATCAGCAGGGAATTTTCCTGCGTCTGGATATGCTATATTAATTTCCTTATAATAAAATTAATCAAGAGTGATTTTATTTCTTATTCTTGTTTTTCTTAATCATGTCAACGTAGGCTCTTAACCTATGACGTCTAATTAGCTGAGGTTTTCTTTTCATTCCCACAGACTAATAGACCTACCAAAATCATCCACGATACTTAATGATTCTTGTGAGTATTTATCTGCGTTTGCGTATACGTCCTCACAAAAGTCAGCAAGTTTACATAAAGTTTCTTGATGATCGTTATCGTTTTTATGTGTAAAGTACCGGCCATTAGACGACTGAGCTTTTAATAGTTTTGATTGTAAGTCGCTTGGCATATTAAGATAAAGCTCCATGTACTTATCTTCTGGAACACTTGAAGACAACTTATAACTTTCTTCCATGTCTTCCTTTAAAGCTAAATTGTCTAAAATTCCTAATGCGCTTTCATCATATTCTTTAGGCTTAGTATCAAAAACAACATCATTACCATTTTCTGATACCGTTACACCTTCAATAGAAATAGGTACCCCATACTCAGCATGAAGTACTGTGCTATTTCTTTGCGCAGAAGTTCCAGCAAGTCCGTCATAGGTTTGGTATGTAGCATTTATGCTATTATCTCTTAATGACGCTTCATGCTCATATATTGCTTGAACCTCTGGTGAATCTAAATTTGCAGGTTCAACAGACATAGAGACATATTCATTAGTCATTAATAGAAACCTCATCATTTTCATCACTGACTGACACAAAACATGAAGGCTCAATTAAGTCTTCATCATTGTATGTATCATCAGGTACATTGTGGATGCACTTGCATGACAGCTTAGGGTGAATATCAATCAGGAACTTTTTGATTGATGACTCTGTAATGTTCAGGACGTCAATCATATTCTGATAGGTTCGAGATAGTTCCGAGCTAAATTCACCATCAGTAATGCTGGCAACCTTTACTTTCAACATCTCTTTGGTGTCGATTACTGAAAGAAGGTTGACGTTTAATGATTCTTCTAGGGTAAAGTTTGTTAGTTTGTTCGACTTAATGTTAAATATTTCCTTTTAGTTTCTTAAGTTCAAGGTTTGCAAGAATCTCTTTTTCTTTTGCTTTAACCTTTTCAATTTCTTTTTTTGTTTCTTCCATGACTTTAATTTTTTCAATTTCATCAAGGAAGTCACGAGACACTACAGATTTTAGGATATTGCTTTTGATACGCTGAATATCACGGTCTGTACATGACATGCTTTTCATTGAGCTGACAATAAGCTTAATTGACTTATCGAACTCTAATAGCTTTGCGCTGACGGCAAGCTCGAAAGGAGTTACATCTCGCTTTAAATCAAGAAGCTTTTCATGTACGTATAAATCATAGAACTCTTTATAGGCGCTAATTTCTTTAATGTTAATTCCCTTTAAATTATAGCTAGTAGCGTCCAGACATATAATTAGGTTAAACGTGAGAACGCCATAAATTTAGTTATTATCAGAGAGCGTCAACTTTAAAAATGTCAACAAAAAATAACCATGCGTATTCCGGCGAAGTTGAACACCGATTCCGGCTGAACGTGAACACTTAACTTTTCAACGTATCACGACAGTTGTTTTTTAGCTTAAGTGTTCATCTTCCGTCAACGTTCCGAGCTTTTTCCTCA
>NZ_PYME01000018.1:0-135543 GCF_003025515.1 Photobacterium gaetbulicola
ATGGGCATGTACTCATTGAGAGATGGGTATGAGTCACTGAAAATATATTCGGAACCGCCGTATGCGACCCACGCTTGTACGGTGGTGTGAGAGGACGGAGGCCGTGAGGCCTCCTCCTACTCGATTGAAAGATTAGCCAATGGCTCTATTTAGCGTTCATTGCTCAGCGTTTAGTGGCTTAATCTTGAAGAACAGCGCATAGTTCAATGGGATGACTACCAAGGTCAGCACTGTGGCAAATAGCAGGCCAAACATAATGGTCACGGCCATGCTCTTGAAGAACGGGTCAATCAGCAAGGGCGCGACGCCAAGAATGGTCGTTGTTGCCCCCAAGATCACCGGCCGTGCCCGGCTCATCGCCGCATCGATGATCGCATGGTAAGGCTCCTTGCCGGCATGAATTTCATTATCAGCCTGATCAACCAGCACAATCGCATTTTTCACCATCATCCCGACTAAGCTCAGGAAGCCCAAAGTGGCCATGAACTCAAATGGCGTCTGGAAAATAATCAAGCCAATAGCGACACCTACAACCGCGAGTGGAACCGTTAGCCAGATAACCAGTGCCTGGCGGATACCATTGAACATGAATACCACCGCCAAGACCATCGCGGTGAAACCGTAAGGTGCGGATAGCATCAGGCCTTCATCAGCCTCTTTGGCATCTTTGTATTCACCGTGCCACTCCAACTGGTAGCCCAGAGGCAACGGCATGTTTTCGATTTCGGCCCTAATTGACTCGAACGCTGTTGACGTCAGTACGCCTGGCGCAGGGTCGGCCTGTGCCATAATGGTCGGTATGCGGTCGACGCGCCTTAGCATCGCATCCTGCCATACGACATCGTTTGACTCGATCAACTGACTCAACTGGATGAAGCTGCCTGCTGTTGAACTAAAGACCTGGGTTTGTTCAATAGCATACTCATGATTACGCTCATCTTTCGGTGCGCGAACAACAATAGGCACCAGATCATTGCCTTCGCGGTACACACCCACTTGGCGACCCGACAAGGACTGTGCAATTGCGCTGTTCAATTCTTGAGTCGTCAAACCGAACTGCTGGGTTTTTTCAGCGGAAAATACCGGGCTTAGCACCGGAACTTGCTGCCGCCAGTCATCTTGTACCGCAATCAGGTTCGGGTTGTTGTTCATTAATACTTTTGCCTGCTCGGCCAGTTGGCGCAGCACTTCACTGTCAGGGCCTTTGAACGCGGCTTCAATTTTCTTGCCGCCACCTGGGCCCAACATGAATTTCCATACATTGATAGAAGCATCCTGATAGCGTTCGCCTAATTCAACCTGTAGCTCGGCAACTAGCGACTCAATAATGTTGTAATCGTCGACATCAACCAAAAGTTGACCATAACTCGGGTTCTCTGGCTCGGCTGAGTAGGTCAGCATAAAGCGCAGACCGCCAGAGCCGATAAAGCTGATGGTATTGGTCACGCCGTCTTTGGCTCTCACGTCTTTTTCAATATCGAGCATGATGCTTTCGGTACGCGAGATATCTGAGCCTTGCGGCAGGAAGACATCAATCGCAAACTGTGCCCGCTGTGATTCTGGCATAAAGCCCGGTGGCACATAGCCGAAGGCTTTGACTCCAATAATGAACACCGCAACCATCACCATGATGCTGGTTTTCTGGTTGTTGAGGACTTTGACCAATACCCCTTTGTACAGCTTACTGGCGCGTCCTGGCTGTGCGTTGTTCTTCTGTGCGTTGACCTTGATGAAGTCATGGCACAGCAGTGGGGTGACAGTAATAGCCAGTACCCAGCTCAGGAACATGGAGTAGAGGATCACCCAGAACAGTGAGCCGGCGTATTCACCCATGTTCGATGGCGACAAGCCGATAGCGCTGAAGGCACAGATCCCGACGATGGTGCCACCGAGTAGTGGCCACTTGGTTTCGTCAACGATTTCGGCAGAAATCTCTTCGCGATTGGCATTCGGATTCTTCTGCAGCCGGGTCAGAATACCGTCGGTGACCACGATGGCGTTATCAACCAGCATCCCCAAGGCAATGATCAGGGCACCGAGCGAAATTCGTTGCATGGCGATGTCGTCAATCAGCATGACGATCAGTGTGCCGGCAACCGTCAACACCAGTACGAAGCCGATGATGATGCCAGTACGTACTCCCATAAATAGCAGCAAGACCACAAAGACAATGACAACGGCGGCAATCAAGTTGTTGATGAAATCGGCGACAGACGCTTTTACCGATTCAGACTGAATCGAAATGTTGTGCAATTCAATGCCAACAGGTCGCTGGCTTTCCAGCTCGGCAATACGGGCGGTGACCGCATCACCCATCTCAACGACATTGCCGCCAGCAACATTCGAAATCCCTAGACCGACAGCACGCATACCGTTGTAACGCATTAGTACGGATGTTGGCTCCTGGTAACCACGGGTCACTGCAGCGATGTCACCAAGGCGCAAGATGGTGTTGTTTTCACCAATACCAATTTGTAAGTTTTTCAGGTCATCAAAAGTACGTACGCTTGAGGTTGGTACTACGGCAACACGCATCGATTCTGTTTCCAGCGTCCCCGCTACCGTAACCATATTCTGCTTCTGCAGTACCTGATAGATTTGCTCGGCAGAGAGACCAAATTGTTCCAGGCGGGCACTGGCGATCTCGACAAAAATTGCTTCTTGTTTTTCTGCCATGGTAGTGGTTTTAGAAACTCCAGGTACCAGTACCAGTTCTCGCCTGAGATCATCAACGTAGTCTTGCAGCTGTTTGTCGCTATACCCTTCACCGGTGACCGCATAAAACTGGGCGAAGACATCGGCAAAGTCGTCGTTGACGATGGATGGCCCGGCGCCCGGTGGCAGCATACGCTGTGCATCATTGATCTTCCTGCGTAGCTTGTCCCATACTTGTTGCAACTCGGCATCGGTTTGGGAGAAGTTGCGTTTGATCTCTACGGTCACCTCGGACATGCCTTGCTTGGAGACGGAGGTAACCTCTTTGACCTCCTGCAGTGACTGTACCGCGCCTTCTATAACATCGGTGATTTCATCAGACACTTCCTGGGCGGTAGCACCCGAGTAAGGCGTCACAATCACCGCCTGCCGGATCACAAATTCCGGGTCTTCAAAGCGTCCGAGCTTGAGGTAGCTGAGGTAACCGCCGATCAAGGTCAGGGCGATCAAGACCCAAACACTGGTGCGTTTGGCTAATGTATAGCGCGCAATATTCATTATTTAGCCTCCATCACAATGGGTCTTACCTTGATGTTTTCAGATAAACTTGCCGTGCCTGCAACCACGATTTGTTCGCCAACTTGCAAGTTGGAGGTAACTTCTACTCGGCTGCCTCTTAGTGCACCTGTCGTTATAAAGCGTTTTTCCAATTGGTTCTCGCTGTTTACCAACCATAGGTATTGTTGACCTTGGTTATCGGGCAAAATGGCTGACAATGGGGCTGTAATAGAGGTCGATACTGCTTGTTTGTCATCACCTGGAATAACCCTTACAGTCATGCCAGGCAGAACCACGGTGTCGTTGAGCGCAACAAAACCCAGTGTTACTGAGTAGGTCTGGGTAACCGGATCTGGCTTGGTTGAGTAGGTTTTCAAGGTCAGCTCAAATTGCTTGCCCTGCAAGGCAGGGATTTGCGCCATGATTGTTGGCGAATGCTGGTCTTCTTTTAGCATCAGTCTCTCTGGTACATCTATCACCACTTCCATATCTGTTAAGTCATGAATAGACAGAATATTTTCGTTGGCCTGTACCAATACATGGGTATTGCGGTGCTTGCGGCTGATAATGCCGTCAAACGGTGCCAGCAGGTGGGTTTCCTCCAACCGGCGCTCAGCTTCGTCTAGGCGGTGTTGGGCGAGGCGGAAGCGGACTTCAATTTCTTCCAGCTGGCTTTTGGAAATTGCCTGGCTGGACTCAAAGATGGATTTGGCGCGCTGATATTCTGTTTGCATATTGCGCATCTCAATACGTGCAGAGTTTAAGTTTGTCTCGGCGTCTTTAGGATCCAGTTTAGCCAGCAGGTCCCCTTTCTTCACTTCATCACCTTCTTTTACCAGTACTTTAACCAAGCGGCCGGAGGCGCGAAATGAGAGATCGGCCTGCTGCGCGGCTTGAACGGTGCCGCTGAGGCTCATTTCCGATGTACTGGAAAAGCTAACCGTTTCGGTCATGGCAGGACGGACTACCGGCTCCTTGGTTTCTGCCGGTGACTCCGAATTACAACCCGTTAAAATTACAACGGATAGCGCTAGGCCAATAGCGGCTTTCAGTAGTTTGTAATTGGCTGAGGTTGGAAGTGGTAACTTCATTAATGCTGTCTCCGAAATGCTCGTTGTCAATGCGTGTTCTAAGTGTTGGTTTGTCATTTAATGTGGCTAATGGTAAAGAGCGTGCGGGGGGAACACTATGTATAAGAGATATTCATTTTTGGCAGAGCGCCATTACTGGCGGAGTCGATATTGTGCGTTTGTCTAGAAATGTGGGTGGAAGCTTTTTGTGGCAGGTGATTCTGCTGAGTGAGTGTTCGTTGGTTGGTTGCTGGTTGCTGGATTACAGGTACAGGGCATCGCTGCCCGGTTGGCCATATCTGTAAAGTGGCGCAGGCTGGAGGGGGAAGTGATTAGTGGATAATTAATAGTTTCAACAGGTAGGCACTGAGATCAATGCGTATAATCGCGATAATAATTAGGCCCCATACAAGGGGTTCCAATAAAAGATTCAGCTTTATCATTGTGAAAAATCCTAAATACACCATTGCCGCGAGGGGAAAATTGCTGATCGTAAGACAAAAAATCTGTGTGTGTTGTTTAAAACCAAGTTTATGGGTTAACGGTGGTAGTGGCTATGGATAAGAGAAATTCATATTTGAAGATTCAGTCTGTTGGCGAAAGCCGGTTGAACCATGGCCAAAATGGTATCAACGGCGCGTTACATCAATGATTGCGTGTCTGCGTTAGTTTAGAGTGGCCCTGCTAGATGTTTGTATATTTTTGAAAGTTGAGTAGTTGATGAGTCAGAACGACATTCTGCAAAAAATAGCCAGCTTTACGTCAATCGAGCAGGCGTTGGAGTACTTTGAAATTGACTTCGATAGTAAGTTTATCAATGAGTACCGCACCCAACTGGTCAAGCGCTTCAATGGTTACTTATTGATTTCAAAACCTGACGACTGGTTCTCTGCCCGTCGTGCTCTGAAAAATGCCTACTGCAAGGTGCAACGAGGCCGGTTGGACCCGCATACCCGCTCGGCCTGCCGTGGCTGTACCTCGTGTCAGCGGCGATAATAAGCGATAGCCTTGCTGTTAGTAAAAAGCCGACTCTGCGGGAAAGCGGATTCGGCTTTTGCTGGCTAAGTTAATGTTTCAGAACTAGATGGGTACCACGAGGATATCAACCGGTGATTTGTTGATGAGGTGCTTGGAGTAAGAAATAATATTGCTCCAGAAATCATGGTGATGACCACAAATGATCAGTTCGACCCCGTTATCTTGGATGATACCTTGTAGCTTGTTGCTCAAGTCACCGGTACCCACCAAGAAGTGTTTGATTGGATAGTCTGTATCGGTTTCGAAGGCTTTGAGCTGCGCCATTTTGGCTTCACCCAGAGGGTTTTCGTCCGGGGTCTTCTTGATATCAACCAGCTCTGGGTAGATTTCCCCGTGTGTGCCGTCAATGTGGACAAAAGAGACCTCTGCATTGAGTAGCTTTGCTAGAAAAACAGCTCTATCAATTAGCACATTGGTTTCTTCAGTTAGTTCAAGTGCAACTAGGATATGTTTGTATTTCATAACTACGCTCTCCTGCTTAGTAATTTGCCGAAGTAACTCAAAGTTACTTGGATATAACTCCAGCATAGTTCGAGACAGAAAAAAATAGTGTCGAAGATGTCTCAGAATAGCTAAAAAGCATTTAATTTGTTGAAATGTAATACAATAGTGCTGACAAGGCGGCGTCTTATCATTGCGTGTATTTATGCCTACCCTGTTGTTGTCTAATTTCTATACCGGTCACAGCATGGCTGGTGGCAAATTGGGTATGCTGAGTCTTGTCTATAATCAAGTGAAGTTATAGGCAATACTTACCCTGTTTATTTGTGAAGGAAAGCAAATATGACCTGCCAATCTGCTGTGGTGACGCCTGACATCACCTTAATGATGTCGGCATGGTTCAATCAAGACTTCCGCCTTTCGAACGACTTCCCTGTTTAGTCTCTTTGCTCGGGCTTACCGGCATTTTACCCATATAAACCGATTTCATCAGTGTGGCCTTCACACCGTTGATTTAATTGTCTATTGCCGCTGGCTGATAAGTCCAGGCGGCTTTATTGGAGAAAAGAGATGAAAAGGATCCCTGAACCATTCCGTATCAAGATGGTAGAGCGAATTCGGATGACCGATGAAGAAGATCGTCGCAAGGCATTAATCGAAGCGGGCTATAATCCGTTTATGCTGCGCAGCGAGGATGTGTATATCGACCTGTTGACTGACTCGGGCACCGGGGCGATGAGTGACAACCAGTGGGCTGGCTTGATGATGGGGGACGAGGCGTATGCCGGAAGCCGTAACTATTACAATCTCTGCCAGGCCGTTCAACATTTCTTCCGTTACAAGTTAACCGTACCTGCTCATCAGGGGCGGGGAGCCGAGCAAATTCTGTTTCCATGCCTAATTGAACGTATGCGCAGTGTCAGGGGAGGGACAGAAGCGATATTCCTCTCCAACTTCCACTTTGATACCACTGCAGGCCATATTGAAATGAGCGGCGGTAAGGCCATCAACTTACTGACTGAAAGTGCCTTCCATACCTCTATCTATGATGACTGGAAAGGTAATTTTGACCTCGAGAAGCTTGAAGCGGCGATTGAAAAATATGGCTCGACAAACATTGCCGCCATCATCACCACGGTAACGTGCAATAGCTCGGGCGGCCAGCCGGTCGCAATGGAAAACATGCGGGCGGTGTATGAGCTGGCGCAGAAGAACGATATTCCGGTGGTGATTGACTCGGCCCGGTACTGCGAAAATGCCTATTTTATCAAGCAACGTGAAGCGGGCTATGCGGATAAATCCATTCTGGCGATCATCCGCGAAATGTACCAGTATGGCGATATCCTGACGATGTCGGCGAAAAAAGATCCTATGGTCAATATCGGTGGGCTTTGTTGTATTAAAGATCACGAAGAGCTGTTTCAAGCGGTGCGTACGCGCTGTGTTCCTATGGAAGGCTTTGTTACCTATGGCGGAATGGCCGGACGGGATATGGAAGCTTTGGCCCGGGGATTATATGAAGCAGCGGATGAAGACTTTCTTCACTACCGGATCAGCCAGGTGAAATATCTCGGCGAGCGGTTGCGCGAAGGCGGGGTACCTATCCAATACCCTACCGGCGGTCATGCGGTGTTTGTCGATGCCAAGAAGATGCTGCCTCATATCCCTCCTCACCAATTCCCGGCTCACGCGCTGTGCAATGAGCTTTATCTGGAGTCTGGTGTGCGAGCGGTGGAAATCGGCTCGTTGCTGATGGGGCGGGATCCGCAAACCGGGAAGCAGAAAGAGACGGCCTTGGAGCTAATGAGACTGACGATTCCCCGGCGGGTATATACCAATGACCATATGGACTACGTTGCCGATGCGCTCATAGCGGTTAGCCAGCGGGCCGGTGAGATCTGTGGGTTGGAATTTGAGTACGAGCCACCAGTGTTACGTCATTTTACTGCAAGGCTGAAGCCGGTGAAGTGTGAGTGATTGTGTTAAAGGTGTTAAATGGTAACCACTTTGCTGAAAGAACCACCGCGGGTCGATGGCTTACGGTGGTTTTTGACCGATTTCTAACGTAGTGATGACGCTGTGCCCACAATCATAACGCTACAATAAATACCAAGTTATATGAGAATGCTCATTAAGGATATCAAAATGAAAAAGACCTTACTTGCACTGGTTGTGGCTGGCTTCGTACTGACGGGATGTGATCAAAAAGCCACACCTGAATCCCCATCTCAAACAGAGACTGATTCTGCAGTCGTGGTTGAAAACCCAACTCAAGCCGGTGGTGCTTCAACAACAGAAACACCGGTGACTTTGCCAGAGGTTGAGCAAACGGAAGCTGTCCCAGCGCAACTGCCTGAAGTGGCACAGCCAGTAGCCGATTCTGCTCACAGCGCCCGTAATGCATTGGACTGGAATGGTACCTATACCGGTATCCTGCCTTGTGCCGATTGCGAAGGGATCAAGACTGAGCTGGTGGTAAAAAAGGATGGTACGTTTATCCTGACCGAGGTGTACTTGGGCAAGGAAGACAATACCTTTGAATACGAAGGTTCCTTTAACTGGAATACTGCCGGCAACACCATAGCCCTGCCGGGTGCCGGAGATGATGTTGTGCAGTACTTTGTCGGCGAGAACCAGTTGTTCCGCTTAGACCAAGAAGGTAACCGGGTGACCGGAGAGTTGGCGAGCAATTACGTGCTACGAAAGCAGTAGTGCTCGGTGATGGGAACTGAAGAAACGATGTGGCTATTGCAAGTAAAAGACCAACGTCCATTTGCGAGTCATCAATGATAAAAGCCTCTCAGTTGAGAGGCTTGGTTTGCACAGGCTATTTCGCAACGGCATTTGGGAAGTTTTGCATTTCTTCAACGGCTTGTGCCTTATCGATTGGACGGTAAGCGCGTAGCACAAAGTTCCAACCGGCGTCATTCATTTCAATCACGTTGTTTGCTGCACCACAGGCCTCGCCTTTTGGTGCAAAGTGAATGGTGTAAGAACCGTCTTTATTTGCTGTTGCCGAGGTTGAATCTGCACTGTTTTTGTCGGTCATCAACCAACCTTCTCCAGAGTAAGCGGTGATGGACCAGTAGCCACCTTTATCATAACTCAGTGTCGGTTTTTCGAAAGTAATGCTGGCACACTCAACTTTACCCGTTCCGGCTCGTGTGGAATATATCGCATAATCTGCTGGTAGGCCTGCCCAACCGGATGCTGTACCTATCATGAAATCCTTGTTATCAGGCGTTGCAGTAATGCCCGTCGTAAAGGCTTTTTCCGTTTTGATGTCAGTGACCTGTTTTTCCCATTTTGCACGAATGGCATCACGAGAAGCGTTATCCCAATCTTCTGCCGGCTTGAAGGGCTTGGCTGATTTAGCATCAATAACGGCAGCATCTTGTAGGCGGTGGGCTTCATCCATGCCTGCGGTCGTAGCGGTCCGCATTAGGATGTAAATGTAGTCTGACCCAGCCTTTTTTGAATCAATGTAAATCTCCTCACCACCATAAATCGCCATGTGATTATCATGGTTGTTGTTGAAGAAATGCATGATTTGGTATGCATCACCTTTGGCCAAGCGGAAGGTTGCTCCTTTAGAAACATCTACCACTGCCGTTGAGTACAGCAAGTCGGTGTTTGAACGAATGATCATCTGATTATCAACAGTGACGTTGTCGCGGTTATGGTCAAACCGGTTGATTGGTTGACGTTCTAACTGCTGAGTGAAGTAAAGATCGGTTTCGGCGCGGGCGAAGTTGGCGTCAGTCACTTCGACGGCAGCCATTGTCTGCATTGAAGTGATGGCAATAACAGTCGCTAGGATAGTCTTTTTCATATCGCAAACCTTGAGGAATCATCAAAAGATGAATACACAGTATAGAATCACTTATAATCACTGAAATGAATTGTTGTTATTTGTATGATGACCAAAAGGAATTGACAGGATTAAAAGAGGCGACTGGCTCTGCAAGATAACCAGGTCGATTACAAATGAAAAAAGATCTGGCGAAACCAGATCTTTTTGATGTTGCCAGTATGTCTACCGTTGGCTGTTTATTTGGTAGTGTAGTAATGCCTAGTTGACCAGTTCGAGATCGGATTTCGGCACGCAACAACATGCCAGTACCTTGCCCGACTCTTTTTCTCCCGGTAGCAAGGCGGGTACATCGGGCTGGTCCACTTCCCCTGATTCCAACGTCATTTTGCAGGCTCCACAAAATCCGGCCCGGCAGCTGTTGGGCACATTGAGCCCCGCTGCTTCTGCCTGTTCCAGCAAGGTCTGTTGGTTATCGCCACTGAACAAATTACCGTTGATGCTGATAGTCACTTCTTTGGTTTTGCTCACTCCGCGAGTGAGTGGCCCAAAGGCTTCTTGGTGATACTGTGCCACATCAAGACCCGCATCCAACAACATCGATTTGGCATCGTCCATGAAGCGGTTTGGGCCGCATACAAATACCTGGCGCTCGCTCAACGCATCGAGCTGTTCTAAGTGCGCCGCTTCAAGCCGCCCGGATAAACCGTTCCAGGTTTTGTCAGGCCGGCTGAGGGCGATCATCACCTTCAGCTGGGGGAATTGCTTTTCTAGCGTCTTCAACTCCTCAAGGTAAGGAATATCTGCTTGGGAGCGGCACTGGTGGTAGAAGATCACGTCGCGGACTTGATCATGGTCGGCCAGGTAGCGCAGCATTGAAATCATCGGTGTTACACCACTGCCGGCAGAGAGCAATAACAGTTTGTCGGTGTGGTGGCCTAGGTGGAAGCTACCATCGGGCTGTTCTGCCACTAACGTGTCACCGACATGGAAATGGTCATGGAGCCAATTCGATATTCGACCATCATCGACCCGCTTAACCGAGATCCCATAGCGTCCCGGTCGGGAAGGACTAGACGACAGGGTGTAGCGGCGGGCCACATATTCACCGTTTATTTCTACCTGAACGGGGAGGTGCTGGCCTGGCTGGTAAGCCGGCAGTGATTGCTGTTTGGTAGGCTCAAGCCAAAAGGTGCAAAAGTCGCGGGCGACTTCCTCTCGTTCAACACAGGTCAGGGTGAGGGCTTGATTGCCATTGTCGAGATAAATCTCTTTTGGTTTGCTCTCAAGTACTTCGATCTTATCACCGGCACGAATGATCCCTTCATTGAGCGCGACCAAATTTTGGCCGAAGAAAACTTCGCCACTGCCGTCTGAGCGAAAGGATGAGAGGGTATTAAGCGGCTCTTTGAGTGCATTGAACTCGCCAGTAGCGGGATCCACCGTGGTCAGGATACACCGGGCACACGGTTTCACCACTTCGAACTCGACATCGCCGATGCGGATCCGTTTCCAGCCATCTTCGGCAAAAGGCTCGGTGCCGGATACCACCAAGTTGGTACGGAATTGATCCATTGTGTGTTGCTGGGGGCTGCGGGCATTGAGTGCCTCCAGTGAGGCTTCGCTGATCACCAGCAGTGGATAGCCATCTGCAAAGCTGACAGGCTGATTGATCTTGGCTCTCAGGCGTTGGGATTGTTCACCGGTATAGAGCAATTGGACCGGTTCACCGATAATTCGGCTGAACCAGTCATTGGCTGCTTGGGTTGTGAGGTATGCGTTGAAGGTGTCCTTCCACACGGTTGCTTCAGACTCGACCATTTCAAAGTCGGTATAGCGGAGTGTCAGCGGGGGCTGGCCGGGAAAATCGAGTACCAATCCGTTAGACAACAATGCCGCGGACACTTTGACTAGTTGAGGATGCTTTCTTGCCGTGATCATACTGCCGTCAAGCCGCGAGACCATAAAGCGTCGATCGAAACTCAACCCCTGTTGCTCAACCCATGCGTGTGACAGGTTTATTCCCGCTATCGACTTTACCGGGAATATGTTGATTTGGCTTAGCGTCGGAATTTTGGCTAATTGACTCACTGTTATCATCCTTGTGTCATTATTTTTGGTTTGGATAACGCCATTTTATCAAATACGGTTTGGTTCCGGTGGCAATTTTACTATTGATGGAATGCAGTGGCTTGATGTATTGGCGTAAAAGTCTCCCGTGGCGTCAAAATTACGCTTGGTAATTTATACTTATTTACAATATTTGTAGCTAGCTGTATGAAATTTATGAATATTTGTAAGAATTAAGCCTGATTGGTCGTTCATAATACCTACAAAATATAAATTGTTTTAAAGAGGGAGCTATGAACCTATTACGGCATTATGGGGTAAGAGCCAAATTATTGGCTTTGATCGCTATTGCAGCCATTTTAATGCTTGTTAATACAGCATTTCAGGCCAATGAGAGTTACCAAAGTGATATTGCGGATCGCAAAATCTCAATGCAAGAGCAGGTGAAAGCCGCGATTTCTTTGGTGCAATACTATTCGGACAAGTATCCATTCGAGCAGGAAACGGCTCAACAGGAAGCAAAAGCCGCGCTGGCCGCAATGCGGTTTGATGGGGATAACTATTTTTGGGTGATTGCCACTGACAATACGCTGATTATGCACCCGTTGCGCCAGCAGCAGGAAGGGCAATCGATGCAGTCTATAACCGATGCCTCGGGTAAGCAGCACTGGTTGGAGATGACCACAATTGGCCGCTTATCCGGCAGTGGTTTTTTGGATTATGCCTGGATAGCGCCGAGCGGTGAGGTATCCGAGAAAATTTCCTATGTCGAGAGTTTTGCTAAATGGGGGTGGGTGGTCGGTACGGGTGTCCACCTTCTCGATATTGAAGCGCGCTTTTTTGATAGTGCTGTTTTCCAGCTTGGCGTCAGTCTGGTTGTTGTCTCTATCTTGGTGGTATTCGGGGTGTGGATCAGCAATGACATTAGCCAGCCGCTTCAGCAATTGACCGCGCGCGTCCGTAAGCTTGAGCAAGGCGACTTAACACAAAACTTTACCATGGAGCGCCGGGATGAAATCGGCCAAATTGCGGAAGCGATGCATCAAGCATCATCTGCGATGCGTACCACATTACTGGCTGCCAACCACAATGCACAGCAGTCGGTGAGCATGGCCGGTACCATTGCCGCTGCCAGTGAACAGTGTGCCCAATCGATTACCGAGCAAAATCAGCAGTTGGCCCAGCTGGCTACCGCCATGGAAGAAATGAGCACCACTATCAATGATGTAGCCCAAAATGCCGAGACCGTTTCATCGGCAACTGCGGCAATCAACGCACAGGTTGATGCGAGCAATCAGCGTATGGTGCAGGCGATGGCAGCGATCCATAGTGTTTCTGAAGGGATAGAGCATTCCGATCAGCGAGTCGGCGAGTTAAAAGCCGGGGTAGAAGAGATTGGTAATGTTACCCAGGTGATCCAGGGGGTCTCGGAACAAACCAATCTGCTTGCCCTCAATGCTGCAATCGAGGCTGCCCGTGCCGGTGAGCAGGGGCGCGGTTTTGCCGTGGTAGCCGATGAAGTGCGTAACCTTGCCAGCCGCACTCAGCAGTCGACGATCGAAATCCAGGAAACAATCGACAAGTTAACGCAAAGTACCCTCAACACCGTTAAATCGATGGCAGACAGTACCGAGCAGACACAAAACAGTGTTGAGCATAGTGAGCAGGTACAAAATGAACTTAACCGCATTGCCGGTTTAGTCACTGAAGCCAATGACATGATCATGCAGGTGGCAACGGCCGCCGAACAACAAGGCACGGTTACCGAGGAGGTGAACAATACGGTTAACCTTATTCATACCGCGACGGATGATATCAACAAAGCGGCCCAGCATTTGGCGTCGGAAAGCCAATCTTTGAGTAAAGCGGCTGCCACTTTGGGGGATCAGCTCAAGCAATTTAAGGTGTGAGTACCTTTACTTTTCTTCCCGAGACAAAAACCACAAGTGCCAGCTTGTGGTTTTTTACTGGTAGTCAAATAGGCTTATTTGGTCAGGGCTTGGTTTAGCCACTGGTCAAACTGGCCTTTAGGCAACGCGCCATTGATTGTCTCTACCATTTGACCGTTCTTGAATACCATAATAGTGGGGATGCTGCGGATACGGTACTGTGCCGCCAGCGCTTGCTGGGCTTCGGTATCAATTTTGACGAAGCGTACATCTCCGTTGCGCTCTTTGGCGACATCTTCGAAGATAGGGGCAAAGCCGACACATGGGTTGCACCAAGGGGCCCAGAAATCAACTACAACAGGCTTGTCACTTTGGATCAGGGAAAGGAAATTGTCCTGCGTACCTTCAATAGGCATGCCGTCTAGCAGGCGATCCTTACAGGCACCGCAGTTGGCGATGTCATTCACTCGCGCCGTTGGAATACGGTTCATGGCCTTGCAGTGAGGACAGCGGGTAGTCATTGTAGTCATAATCGGGTTCCAGTAAGTCTTGTTTCTTACTAATTTAACGACTACCCAAGTATAAGCAAAGCAGGATTAACAGATTATATTGATAGAAATAATCTATCGGTTAGGTATACCTCAATGTCTACGGTCGTTATATCGTTGTTCGTTATTCTTCAATAGTTAATTGGCTTAGTGGATCAAGCCCAGTTCTTTAGCTTCCTCAATGGTAAGGCCGCTGGCACGGATGTCGCGAAGCATTTCAATACGGCGACGCGCTTCAGCTTGCTGGCGTTTGTTCTGGGAGATGTGTGAAGCGGTTTCGTCTTTGAAATCCCACTTTGAGGACACATCTGACATTTCATTATGGTCGATAGAATTGATAGACACATTAACCTCCTAAATAATCCCTGCGTCGAAATCAACTTATCTTTATCAGAGGAATTTGCTGACGTTAAGACGTTAAAATCTACTTTGTGACACATCCCAAAATTGTGCAATTTCTATGAAAACTTGCTTTTCTCCACCGACAAACGGGGGTAATGTTGACGGTTCCACATCAGTAAAAATTCACGTTGTCAGATCACTTTTTCGAGCGGCCTTCCCTCCCTTTTTGACTCAGCGTTTTTATGCCTATTGGTAGTTTGATAATTAATCATGTAACTGATTGTATATTAATGCGTTTGTTGCAATTCTAAGTTGTTTGTTGATAACTTGGTCAATTGGTTTTTAAAGGGTTTACAGCGGTCGTAGGATCCCATATCATTCGTCGCACTTACGGAGAGATGGCTGAGTGGTTGAAAGCACCGGTCTTGAAAACCGGCATACGTTAATAGCGTATCTAGGGTTCAAATCCCTATCTCTCCGCCACATTCTAATAGTCAGTAGCAATACTGGTTATTTGACCTTCTGGGTAAGCAAGGTTCAAATCCTCCATACCCAGAGCGTCTCCACCACATTCTAGAAATTGGGCTTTAAGCCGAGTTTCACACAGAATTGGAGCGGTAGTTCAGTTGGTTAGAATACCGGCCTGTCACGCCGGGGGTCGCGGGTTCGAGTCCCGTCCGCTCCGCCACTATACTGAAGCCCTTGTCGAAAGACGAGGGCTTTTTTGTATGCATCGAAATTGGCGTTCGCCCTTCGGTCGAATGAGTCCCGCTGGAGCGCCAGCCCGGCCGTTCCGCCACTGATTTAAGCCTGATGCGAAAGCGTCGGGCTTTTTTGTATGCGTTTGATATGGGCGTCAGTCCTGCGGACATATCTTAAATGCTATAGCTGGATAAATCGCTCTGCTGCTTTCGGGCGTCTTCCAATGTCTTAGGAATAGCTAATTGCCTTGATTTCATTGCTTTTACCGCGTTTTCAATTTTGCTATTGGCTTGCTACGGGCTGACAGTATGGTTCTGTTGATATGACATTTTGCTCCAATAGCCCACTAATTAGATGGTACGCCCCATCCCTTCCCTACAATAGGGTTAGGTGAACACTGGGAGAGACCATCATGCAAAACACTGTGATCATTGGCATTGATATTGGTAAAAATCTATTTCATCTAGTCGGAAGAGATAAGGCTGGCAGAGAGGTTTTCCGTCATAAGTTTAACCGAGCGAAGCTTATTCAGTTTCTTTCTTGTCATGAACCAGTGGTTGTGAAATGGAATCTTGCGGTGGCTGCCACTGGTTAGCAAGAAAGTGCGCTAGTTATGGGCATACGCCAAAGCTCATCCCTCCTCAGTATGTTAAGCCGTATGTAAAATCATATAAATATGACTTTATTGATGCTGATGCAATTGGTGAAGCGGCATCGCGACCGCATATGAGATTTGTCACGCCGAAATCCGAGATGGCACAAGTGTTAACTGTTATTCGACGCGTCAGAGCAGCTTATATTTAGGATCGAACCGCATGCATGAACCGTATCGGCTCGATGTTGCTTGAATTTGGTATCAGCTTACCCAAAGGCCACCATCAGATGAAAAATGTAATCCAACGCATATTGGATCATGATGAACTGCTTCCACCTTTGCTTCTTCTCGAGGTCAAACAATATTTTGATCATTATGAGTTGCTTAACTCACGTATCAAGGAGCAAGACGACAAATTACAGCGGAACATACGCGAAGAAGGTACAGCAAAACTTCTTCAAACCATACTTGGTATTGGCCCAATAACTGCGTGTTGCTGTTTATCAGCAGTGCCTAACCCTCGAGACTTTAAGAATGGACGGAACTTTGCGGCTTGGATTGGCCTTGTGCCCTATCAATACTCAACGGGCGACAAATCAAGGTTGCTCGGCATATCAAAACGTGGGAACAAAGAACTCAAAAGAAGAAAGCCATTTAATTAATGTCGCAGTCGTAGCTTTGGCGAATAAGGTTGCACGCATAGCATGGTCAGTGATGGCTGAACAAAAGCCATTTGAAATTAGAAATTAATACAGAGTTTGCAATGATAATCTTTGATGACAAAACGGCTAGACCACCAGATTGAAGACCTGATGGACAGAACAGCAATAGTATGCTTTCTCACTTTTGAGGACAATCTGGCGCGGCTCTCATCGTAGAGCTGGGACTAATGAAAGTCTCTAAATGACTCTGAATACATTAGCGCAAACCAACTCCGTTATTGGGTTTATTACTTGCAAAACGGGGCGTACCATACATTTTGTCCAATTACGTTTTATCGCCTCGCTTAAACCAGCCTGCCTCCCATTTTGATTCTCGAGAATTGAAGGGAGGCAGATGCTACAACAAAACAGGCCCAGCTTTGGCCTAGTGGGTGTTGGCGGGGAACGAAGCTGGGCCCGAGGGGGTGTTACTTTAGCAACTTAAAACTTGTTGCTTAAATCCTGCTATTTCAGATCGAAGCGGTCGGCTTCCATCACTTTCACCCAAGCCTTGACGAAATCAGCGACGAATTTCTCCTTGGCATCATCTTGCGCGTAGACTTCGGCAATCGCCCGTAGTTGTGAATTAGAACCAAAGACCAAATCCACGCGGGTTGCTGTCCATTTCTTCTCTCCCGTCGCTCGGTCCGTACCTAGGTATGCGCTGTTGTTAGGACATACTGGCTTCCATTCTGTTGCCATATCAACAAGGTTGATGAAGAAGTCGTTGCTGAGTACGCCAACCTTATCGGTCAAGACGCCATGTGCGGTATTGTTGTGGTTTGCGCCTAGTACACGCAGGCCACCAATGAGAACGGTCATTTCTGGCGCGGTCAGACCAAGCAGTTGCGCTTTATCCAGCAGCATTTCTTCGGCTGGCACTGAGAACAGCTTTTTAGCAAAGTTACGGAAACCGTCAGCTTCTGGCTCCAGTACCGCAAACGACTCTTGATCTGTTTGCTCGGCGGTGGCATCAACACGGCCTGCTGAGAATGGTACCTCAACATCAAAACCACCGTCTTTCGCAGCTTTCTCAACCGCAACGTTACCAGCCAGGACAATGAGGTCGGCGATGGACACGCCACGCTCACTGGTATTGAAACTAGCCTGAATACTGTCTAAAGCGGCGAGGACTTTGTCTAGCTGCTCGGGTTGGTTAGCTTCCCAGTTTCGCTGTGGCGACAAACGGATGCGCGCACCGTTTACACCGCCACGATAGTCTGAGCCGCGGTAAGTTGACGCACTAGACCAAGCGGTAAATACCAGCTCAGAAACAGTGAGCCCTGAGTCAAGAACTGCTTGTTTCAGTTCAGCAATATCACTATTTGATAGAGCCGCAAAACGTGCTTGTGGCAAAGGGTCTTGCCAAATCATATCTTCTGACGGGGAGTCTTCACCGATGTATCGGCTCTTCGGACCCATATCGCGATGTGTCAACTTAAACCAGGCGCGAGCAAAAGCATCAGCGAATTGATCTGGATTTTCATGGAAGCGTTTTGAGATCGGGCCGTAGATAGGATCCATACGCATTGCCATATCTGCGGTCGTCATGATGGTTTTGACTTTCTGAGATGGGTCATGCGCCTTAGGTGCCATATGTTCTTCATTGACACCAATCGGTTCCCACTGCCAAGCGCCAGCCGGGCTCTTCACCAGATCCCAGTTGTAGCCAAACAACATGTCGAAGTAACCGTTATCCCAAACGATAGGGTTTGGTGTCCAGGCACCTTCAATACCAGAGGTTGTCGTATCATCCCCTTTACCTGTGCCAAAGCTGTTTTTCCAACCAAAGCCCATTTCTTCCAGTGGTGCAGCTTCTGGTTCTGGCCCCATCTCTTCTTCGGAGCCTGCGCCGTGCGTTTTACCAAACGTGTGGCCACCTGCAACGAGGGCAACAGTTTCCTCATCGTTCATCCCCATACGCGCAAAGGTATCGCGGATATCGCGGCCTGAAGCGAGGATGCTTGGATCGCCATTTGGCCCCTCAGGATTTACGTAGATCAAACCCATTTGCACTGCGGCTAATGGTTTTTCTAAGTCTCGGTCACCGGTGTAACGCTCATCACCAAGCCATTCGCTTTCAGCACCCCAGTAGATGTCTTCTTCTGGCTCCCAAATATCGGCACGGCCACCTGAAAAGCCAAAGGTTTTTAGTCCCATGGATTCAATCGCAACGTTACCGGCAAGGATGAATAGGTCAGCCCAAGATAGGCTGTTGCCATATTTTTGTTTGATAGGCCAAAGCAGGCGACGCGCTTTGTCGAGGTTGCCATTGTCTGGCCAGCTGTTCAGGGGCGCAAAGCGCTGGTTTCCTGTGTTTGCGCCCCCGCGACCATCTGAAGTACGGTATGTCCCTGCTGCGTGCCACGCCATGCGGATCATGAACGGCCCGTAGTGGCCATAGTCTGCGGGCCACCACTCTTGAGAGTCAGTCATTAGTGCTTCGAGGTCTGCCTTCACGGCTTTGAGGTTCAGCGCTTTGAAGGCTTCTGCATAGTTGAAGTCTTCACCTAAAGGATTTGATTTCTTATCGTTCTGATGCAGTATTTTGATATTCAATTGGTTGGGCCACCAATCGACATTCTTTGTTGCATTGCCACCGAGGGTTGTATTCCCACCATGCATGACTGGACATTTGCCTGCTGAACTTGGTTTATCGTTACTCATTTTAAGCTCCTGTGCTGTCGGCTCATGTTGCGACAGAGTATGTAATTAGAAAACTCAATGTGAATATAGCGACAAAGCAGATTGGTCACAGATGGTTATATCGATAGTTGTGATAGACCAGACCTATCTATTAGGAATACTTATTATAACTTGTTATATATCAAATTATTATATTGGCTTTGCAGATTAAAGAAACCCTGCCTAGTAGGGTGCTGAAGCAGGGTTTGAGGTTAAGGACAAGGCTGGCCGTTAAGCGTGTTTCAGCTCAACTTCGTCGGCGATGAATCCACCGGTCTGATGCTCCCAAAGCTGGGCATAGATACCGTTATGATCCAGTAGCTCCTGATGGGTACCTTGTTCTACAATCTGCCCTTGGTCGAGCACGATCAGACGATCCATGGCAGCGATAGTCGACAGGCGGTGGGCGATGGCGATAACGGTTTTGCCTTCCATCAACTGGTAGAGACTTTCTTGGATCGCCGCTTCTACTTCTGAGTCGAGCGCCGAGGTGGCCTCATCGAGGATCAATATCGGTGCGTCTTTCAACAATACGCGGGAGATGGCAATCCGCTGGCGCTGGCCACCAGAGAGTTTGACACCGCGCTCACCGACCTGGGCATCATAGCCGACGTTGCCATGGGGGTCGCTGAGGGTTTCGATAAACTCATGGGCATGGGCCTGTTTGGTGGCACTCAGTAGCTCTTCTTCTGTTGCATCAGGGCGACCATAAAGAATGTTCTCCCTGATTGAGCGGTGCAGCAGCGACGTATCTTGCGTCACCATGCCGATTTGACCGCGCAGCGAATCTTGGGTTACCTCGGAAATGGTCTGGCCGTCAATTTTGATGGTGCCCGACTCGACGTCGTGGAAGCGCATCAGCAGGTTAACCAGGGTCGATTTGCCCGCGCCGGAGCGGCCAATCAAACCGATTTTCTCTCCCGGTTTGATATTGAGGTTTAGCCTGTCGATAACCCCTTTCTCTTCCCCGTAGTGGAAGCTGACATCGCTGAACTCGATCCCGCCTTGGTCAACATCAAGGGCTGGCGCGTCTGGCTTGTCTTCGATAGCAACAGGCTTCGACAGGGTTTTCATACCGTCAACCACAGTACCGATATTTTCAAACAGGCCGCCGACTTCCCACATGATCCATTTTGACATGCCGTTGATACGCAGCGCCAGGCTGACTGCGATAGCGATGCTGCCGATGGTAATTGCTGCGCTTGACCATAGCCAGATAGACATACCGGCGATGATAAATACCAGCAGGTAGTTGATGGCTTCGACAGACAGGTTGAAGCCGGTGACATAGCGCATCTGGCGGTAGACGGTATCCATGAAGCCGGACATGCCTTGCTCGGCATATTCGGTTTCACGGTTGGTGTGCGAGAACAACTTGACGGTTGAAATGTTGGTATAGCTGTCGACAATACGCCCGGTCATCATCGAGCGGGCATCGGCCTGCTCGGTGGCTACGGTTTTGAGCTTGGGGACGAAATACAGCTGGATGCAGATATATGCCGTCAGCCAAAGCAGCATCGGCAGCATTAATCTGGCATCGGATTGACCGATCATCACCACCATTGAAGTGAAGTAGACGGTGATATATACCAGCACGTCGAGCAGCTTCATCACGGTTTCCCGCACCGACAGCGCGGTTTGCATCACTTTGGTAGCAATTCGGCCGGCGAATTCATCCTGGTAGAAGGACACACTCTGGCGAAGCAGGTAGCGGTGAGCCAGCCAGCGGATCGACATGGGGTAATTGCCCAGCAAGGTTTGGTGGACAATCAAGGAGTGCAGGGTGATCAGGATAGGCACGACGATCACTACTAACAGCCCCATGCCTAAAAGCTTGCCGCCCTCTTCGGCCCAGAATGTATCCGGATTGTGTTCAGCCAGCCAGTCAACCAACTGTCCCATGAAACCGAATAGCGAGACTTCTACGATTGCTATCAGCGCACTGAGTACCGACATTGCCAGCAGTGGTAGTTCAAAACCACGGGTATAGTAGCGGCAAAAGGCAAACAGTCCTTTGGGAGGCTGTTCTGGCTCGTTGGGCGGAAAGGCCTGCGTGAGCTTTTCGAAACGTTTGTACATAAAATGATGATTCCAGTCTGGCTGATGTGTTTGGCAAAATAGCTCTATCGAAGGCTAACGCTCTGGCTCAGGGATGCGATGACTTGCGCAATGACATGAAAAGCATCGTGAGAAATAAAACCGGAGCAATATCTCGATAGGAAAAAGGAATGTGCAAGGAATTATACCCAAGGCACGCGTCGTCACTTGGGTATACATATTATGGTTATCGATTGTACATTTATGCAATTAAGAGTTTAAGACTTAATTCTCTATCAATCTTGCCTAATTCTGCTTATTTGTCTGATTGATACTTAGCGATAAGGCGAAACCTAGCTTGATTGTTATACATTAACATGCTGATTGTAATATACAGGTAGGAAACACTGTGAATATCACTGAAATATCTGCGGAGCAGACATTGCCGATTCGGCATCAGGTGTTGTGGCCCCATGAGAGTATCGAGTTCTGTCGTGTGCCGGATGACGCCGACGGGCTGCATTATGGGGTATATACGGACGGGCGGTTGGTGTGTGTGGCTTCGGTGTTTGTTTCGGGGGAGCAGGCCAGGCTGCGAAAATTTGCCACCTTACCCCAATACCAGGGCAAGGGGATTGGGAGTGCGGTCATTGAGGCTGTACTGACCGAGCTCAAGGGGCGAGGGGTACGTTATTTTTGGTGTGATGCCCGCAAATCAGCTGGCGGTTTTTACCAGCGCTTCGGGATGGAGCCGGAAGGCGAGCGGTTTTACAAAGGCGACGTTCCCTATTTCAAGATGGCAATGGCATTGACATAATAACGACCTTGCACACATGTTACCGGTAACTCAGCGTCCCACACTCATAATCTCAACAGTATGCTTAGCGAAGCTAAGATTGGGGCCGCACGGAATATAAAGACAATTGTAGGAAGAACAATGAAACAAAGTCAGCAACTGAATCTCGAATTTACTCCACTGGTAGAGCAGGGCTTTGCCCTTGCCGAATGTCCCCGCTGGGATTGGCGCCAGCAGGCTTGGTGCTGGGTCAATATACCTGAGGGGGAGTTATGGCGACTGAAAGGCGGCATGGCAGAAGTCCGCCGCTGGGATGACATGTTAGGCTGTGCCGCCATGTGGGGGGAGAGTGGGTTCGTTCTGGGTACCAAGTCAGGGGTGTATCTGCTGGAAAGCTGGGAGGCTGAGCGCCAGCAAATCGTGCCTCTGGAAAAAACGCACCCGAGAATGCGATTCAACGATGGCCGTGCTGCGCCTGGGGGCCGTTTTATGGCCGGTACCCGCAACGGTGCCAAAGAGGGCGATCAGGGCCAGTTTTATCAATTGATGGCGGGCGGCCAGCTGGAGAAGATGCCGATGTTCGCCTGGACCTGCAATGGTTTGGCATTTTCGCCGTGCGGTAACATTCTGTATTGGGCAGATACCGGCTCCAGCTTGGTGTACCGCGCCGACTACCATCCGGCAACGGGCGAGTATGGAGAAAGCCGCGTTTTCTGTGATCTGACCGGTTTCGCAGGCCGCCCAGACGGTGCCTGTGTCGACAGCGAGGGCGCATACTGGGTGGCGATGTACAGCGGTCAATCCGTGGTGCGGATCGGCGCCGATGGCGAGGTTACGCATGTGATCCCGGTTCCTGTGGACAACCCAACCATGGTCGCCCTTGGGGGGGAGAAAGGTAACCAACTCGTGATCACCAGTGCCGAAAGTAGCAAGGGCCCGGGACGGGTGCTAACCACGCAAGTGGACTGGCAGGGTATCGAAGAGCCCCTCGTAACAGTACTCTAACTTTTTGTGTTGGGGCGCACTTATTCCGCAATGAGGCAGTTACGCCCCTTTTCTTTAGCCTTATACAGGCAGTTGTCGGCGCGATGGATCAGCGAGTGGATATCACTCTCGGCATGGGTGATTCCGAGGCTAATGGTGTACTTGATGGTGTTACCGAGGATCGTCAGTTCGGATTGGGCGATCTCCTCGATCAAACGGTTTAGCCTCTGGATGAAAATGTCCGGTGCATTGCCGTAAAGGATGCAGAACTCTTCCCCGCCAAAACGGGCAACCAAGGCATCAGGGAAATAGATCTGCAGGGTGTTTGCCAGTTCGATCAGTACCATGTCTCCGATATGGTGACCATAGCTGTCGTTGAGCTGCTTAAAATTGTCGATATCCAGCAGGGCCAGACAGCGTGGTCCCGTGTTTTTTTTCACCAGTTGATGGTTGAAAAAGTAGCGACGGTTCCACGCCTGAGTCAGATAATCACGGTTGGCCAAAAGGTAGAGATTACGCTCGGAGTCAAGAATATTGAGCGTACTGTGTAAGCGGCAATAGAACTCTTCCTGGTTGAACGGCTTTTTCAGAAAATCATTGGCTCCGGCCTTGAGAAACTTTGCGGTTAGCGCGGGCTCTTCGCTGGCTGAGAGGCCAATAACAGCAAGCTGTCCGGGGCGAAAGCGTTTTCGGAGCTCTTTGATCAAGCTGACGCCGTCCCGTTCCGGCATCGAGTAATCGGTGATGACCAGAGAAATCGACTTATTCGAGTTGATCATTTCCAGGGCCTGTTCACCGCTGCGGGCTTCCAGAACGGTCAGGTACTGTCTTTCCAACAGGCTGCGGATGTACTTGCGGGCAGTGATGGAGTCATCAACCACCAAGGCGGTATGGTCGTGGTTGCGTTCCAGGCGCTGGAGGATCGGAATCATGCTGCTAATGCAGGTCGGGCTATCTTTGGGAATATAGTCAATGACCGTCTTCGCCAGTACTTTTTCGCGGGTCATCTCATCCATTAAGGCCGTCAAAACAATGACTTTTATCCCTACGGATAGACAAACATCTATTATTTCTCCGTCTTGGCCGTCTGGCAGGCAGTAGTCTAGAATGGCACAGAGAAAGTCAGTACTATTGTCTAAAACAGCTTCGGCTTCTGCGATGGAGTTGGCAAGTACCGGGGTATAACCTGCTTGTCGCAGCTCACTTTCAATGACTCGTCGAAATGGACGGCTATCTTCGACGACCAATATTTTCTGTTCCATCACTCTAAACCTGTAGCTGTCTATTATTATCTTTGTCTATAAGGCGCCGTATTATGGGCTATTTTATATTGAGATACAATTAACACATTCTCTTGAGCTGAGAAGAACATTTGTTTGTCTGTTAGAGGGCTGGTTTGGGCTTTCTGAATATCATACAAAATTGAAAGTGTTGAAAGGCATTATTCTCAAGGTTGATTCATGATGTTCTTTCTTGATGTTATCTCACTGATGTTAAATTAGGTTTTTGTCAGTGTGCTTGTACCATGAATGTGGTTGTTCTGACGGTGAATTTGTAAGTTCAATCTTGAAGAATTGGTTAGTATGGTTATTTAGCTGGCAGTGACAGCAACGCGTGCTAACAGCAAAAAATAAATTAATTGGGCTACCAGTCATTATTTAGTTCTGTTATCTTTTTTCAAGTAATAAATTGGTAACTTATTTTTCATTACAGCGATGATACCTTTGAATGGTTAATTACCTCGAGTGGTAGGAGAGTCTTTGATGGACAATTACACGTGGTGTAATTGCCCATGGGAAATTTAATTATTCAGCTTGGCTGTAATGCTCGAGAATAGCCGTGATTTCTTTGATCCGGCGGCAGAAGCTGTCCTTAGAGGCTCGTTCCAATTCGGTATGATCGCCATCACCGAAAGGGCCGAATCCATCCAATGTTGGGACGCCGGCACCCGCCATAATATTGGCGTCGCTGACTCCTCCGCGCTGCTCTGTTTTTAGAGAATAGCCCAGGATGGTTGCAAAGTTATCAAGTAGGGCTTGCTGTTTTGGTGAAGGGGTCATGACATCACGCTGTAAGCCGCCTTCTATCGTTGCAGTCACGCCTTCTACGCCGTGCTGGTGGATCAGTTCGGGGATCGTAGTTAGCACGCGCTCTTGCTCCTTGAGGTGGGTAAATCGTGCTTCAACCATTAATTCAGCTCCGGGAGATATCGTATTGGTACTGATCCCGCCTTTGATTTTGCCTACATTGACCGTTGTTCCTTGTTCGACGCGTGTTAATGCATCTAACGCAATCAGCAGCTTGGCAGCGGCGAGGTTGGCATTCTTGCCGAGATGGTAGTTGTTACCAGCATGGGCCGCTATCCCAGTGAGTTCGATACGATAAGTCGCTACACCTTTTCGGCCAGTCACAACTTCGTGCTCTGGACCGGCGGCTTCGAAATCGATACAGGCATCGTAATGGTGGGCGAGTTGACGGGTGACAAACTTGCTGTCATCACTGCCGGTCTCCTCATCGCTGACCAGCAGGACATCGATATTGCGGATTTGACCATGGGTTTGGTAAAGATTTCGCAGGGCACTCAAGGCGACAAAATTGCCCCCTTTCATGTCGCACGTACCAGGACCGTACACCCACTCCTCATCTTCTCGGAAGTGTTCAAAAATCCCCGGAGGGAATACGGTGTCCAGGTGGCCAAGTAATAACACTCTGGAAGCGTTGTTTTGCTGTGGTGTGGTGAACAATAGGTGATTTCCCACCTTTTCCCGATGAAAAACCTCAACATTGAAGCCAAGTGGTTTTAACCACTTTTGCATGGTCATACCACTTAGATCTACGCCATCTTTATTTCCTGTCCAGGAGTTTATTTCGACAATTGTTTTTAAGTCAGTGAAATCGATAGTTTCCATAATTTGATTCCTTGCACAAGATGAGTGTTTTTTCTGTGCGGTTTGAATAAAAGTTCCACATGGCTCACTGTTACCACACATATGCAACATTATGATGTCAAACTATATTACTATCCTGTTGGTTTTACTCACAATGCCATAGCGGCATATTTTAGAACTGCTCACAAAAGGAGTGACACATGGCTAGGCACCGGGTCGGTTTATGGATGTATGAAAATTGTGGAGGTAAGGAAATAGAGCAAAAGATCGTCAAGAAGCTGCGAGAGCGTGAAATTGATGCCCTAACTGGGCTGAATTTGGCTCAAGCGACCGCCTTTGACGGCAATATTGTATGCAACGGGCAGCAACTCAACGAACTCGACCTGTTTTTTTCGTATAACGCAGGGCAGCAGACGCCATATCAGGTGTACCTCTATCAGGTGCTTAACTCGATGATGCCAATGATCAACAACTATCAATCATTTGCGCTAACCGAAGATAAATTCCGCACCGCCCATGTGCTGAAAACGAACGGCATTACAACGACTGACTATGTGATTTGCAATAAACATAACTTGGAGCAGGTAAGAGCACATATGCAGTTCTGGGGTGGCAAGGCGATTTGTAAGCCAGTCGACGGCTGGGGCGGCAATGGCATTATCAAGCTAGAAAGCGAGCGTGATCTGGATTTGCTGATGCCGTTTATCCATCACCAACAGGCACCGCAGTTCTATATCGAGCGGGTTATCGAGAATGATTTCTCTGATTACCGTATCGACATTGTCGATAACAAATTTGTTGCCTGTTACGGACGCAAAGCAGCTCCCGGCAGCTGGAAGACCAACGTCACCAGCGGTGGCAGTGTGATTAAGCGAGAGCCAGTGCCCGAAGTGGTCGAGCTGGCTTTGAAGGCGGCAAAAGTAACCGGCCTGGAAGTGGCCGGAGTCGACATTATCTATGATGTCGAACACCAGCGCTATGTGGTGATTGAGGTCAATGGTATTCCTGCGTTTGCCACGCCAGACCAAGAAGCGTTCGGGCTGGATTTCAATGACACCAAGATAGATTTCTTGGTCGACCTCATTGACCGCACCGTCACCAAAGACAGCAAAGCGCCAGCCAAAGGCTTTATTCCCTCACTGTCTGAAGCACTGATCAAACCTAATTTGCTTACCGAGGAAGCTGCAGTATGAACACCCTGACCCAAGCTCGTCCCAGAATTGGCCTGTTGTACCTAGATCATGTACTGCGCTTCTTCAACCGCTCTAACTTCAGGGGTTGGCCGGACAAAATCGAACAGGTCACTTACCACTGGGGTAATGATAAAGACCGTTTTGTTGCTGAGGTGAAACGCAAGAAAATCGATGTGTTGATCGGCAATATTCCCGCTACCGCCTACGAGACTTTCCGTGAAATTGCCCGTGAACTGCCAGATGTACGCTTCCTGCCGTCGCTCGATAGCCAGTTCAGCAACAAATCCAAGGAAAACGTGACCCATTTTTGTGAGAAATACGATTTGCCCATCCCGCGAACCCGTATTTTTTATGCTGTCGATGAGGCGTTGGCGTTTCTGGCAAATACCGATTACCCGAAAATCGTCAAGCGCTCTTATGGCCCCTCTAACTACGGCGGTTATTTTGTCCATAAGGTGGATAGCGCCGATGAAGCATTGCGTTTGTTCTCGGAAAAACGTTATTACCCGGCTTATATTCAAGATTTCGTACCAATGAAGGCGGATATCCGGGTGATGCTGGTTGGCCACCAGCCGGTTTGTGCATTCTGGCGTCGCCCGCCGGAAGGTGAGTGGCTGACCAACACCAGTCAGGGCGGCAGTATGGATTATCAGGCGGTACCGGATGGCGTGCTTGAATTGGCGGTGAAAGCCTCCAAGGCGGCCAATGCGGAATACTGGGCCTGTGATATTGCGGTAAGCATGGAAGATGACTACACCATCTTGGAGTGTGCGACCGCTTTTGCTGCCTTCCCGTATATCCGTGACTGGATTGGCCTGTACCTGATGTGGCTGCTGGCACCGCAAGATTTCCGCAAGCCGTATTTTGCCCACCGTAACTGGGAAGAGCTCGGCAAGATTGACTCGTCGCTGCTTCGTACCATGCGTTATATCACCTTTGGCCAAGCAGACTATTCAACTGATACCGGGGAGTACGCCCCTGCTGATGAGCGCTATCGCCTGCAGGAAACGAGCTACCAGCGTGAGGAAGAGTGGCCGAGTGAGGCATGGAATTTTCAGGGTAATACTGCTTACAAAGTGATAGCTGCAACTTGCGAGCCGGTTGTGAATGTGAGCCAGATTATGGAGCAGGAAGCAGACACCGGTATCGAGCAGCGGGAAGAGGTGGCTAATGCCCCTTTGCATCATGCCGTGGCTGAGAAAAAAACGCCTAGCGAAGAAGAGTTGCTGGCGTTTTTCCTCCGGGTAAAAAGTGTCGGCAAAACCTTGGCCACTGATATCGTGACAACGTTAGGGGCCGAGGAGACGGTACGGTTACTCGATCACCAACCAGAAATTTTGCTGCAGTTCAGGAACCTCAAGCACAAGAAGTTAGCCATAATCATGGATGCATGGCGTGAGCATGGCGCTCATGAGCCGTATCGCTTTGACGAGGCGGTCGAATGAAGAAACAGTATATCTCTTACCAGGACATGATGGATTTCCTGGCAGGTGCGATGGCGAAATATCCGGATTTGATCCGCTTGCAGAGTATTGGTGATACCCATGAAGGCCGGCCCATCATGATGGTCACCATGTCGCAAGATGTGGCCTATGCGGATCTGAAACCGGCTTTGCTCTATACCGGTACTATTCACGCCCGGGAGTGGATCGGTATCGAGCTGGCGGTCAGTTTTGTCCAGTATCTGTTGGATAATTATCCGTCCAATCCGGATGTGGTGGAGGCACTGACCCGCAATACCCTTTACATGGTGCCCTGTCTCAACCCCGATGGCTTTGAGTACTCCCGTAAGCATTTCTCGTTTTGGCGCAAGAACCGCCGTGATAATGGTGACGGGACGTTCGGGGTCGATCTCAATCGTAATTTTGGTATCAATTTCCGCCAGTCGACCCAGACCAACTCCAATATCTACGGCGGGCCGGGGCCGTTTTCCGAGCCAGAAACGCAGGCGATCAAGCAGTTTGTCGAAAGCCGTGACAATATCTGCGTGGCGCTGGACTACCATTCGCAGGGCAATGTGTTTTTCCCGGCCCATAAGTTCAACCACGAAGCGGAAATTGAAGGGACGGATCTGAATATCCTCTGCGCCAATATGGCGCGGGAGATCTACAAGGTCACCAACCGCCAGTACGGTATCCATCGTGGTAAGCCGCCGGCGAACCTGATCCACGGCAGCGGGCGGGAGTATTACTACGACAGGGGGATCCTCTCGACCGTGGTCGAAGTGGGGAGCCGGAACATTCCGGATTATTTGATCAACATGTCGCAAAGCGTCGATGAAAATATCCCAGCTCTGCTCTATGCCCTCAGAACGACGATCGATTACTCAAAGCTGGCACCGAGCCGGCCGGAGAGCTTTTCAATCAAGGAGATCACCGCCAATACGGTGGAAATGGTCTGGGAGCCGGGTGCCGAAGATGAAGGTTGCTATTACCAGATCTACCGCAGTGAAACCCCCAAGGCGCCCTGTACCCGGGATAACCTGATCGCGATAACTTCGCAACTGCGCTATACCGACAAGCAACTCAAATCAGGCCGTCGCTATTTCTACAACCTGCGCAAAGTGAACCGGGTGACCCGGATCAAGTCACCGTTTGCCCCGGAGCTGAAAATCAAAACCTTGCTTGAACGCGATGAGTTTGCGTTCACCCTGTTCCCGGGCCCGGAAAAAATCGGTTATGTCGGTGAGCTGACCCGCACTAGCAATGCCGAGCACTTTGGTCATAACTCACTGTTTATCGGGGTGAACAAGACCAAGGGGATCTGCTACGGTGTGATCGACTATGACATGAGCCGGTTGCCAGCCGATGCCAAGATCAAGGATGCGCTGTTCTCGCTCTATCCGATGAACCGGGTCGGGGCGAAAATCGAAAACTACGGCGAATGGTCAGTCTCGATCCTCAACCCGGATGAGATCAGTGATATTACCGACTTCGACCAGATCCACAATGCAACGCCTATCCAGACCTTGGGGGATGCCATTGACTCGGATCAGCTGACTCAGGGGATCTGGAAGAGCTGGCATTTCAGTGCGCTGGAGAAAGAACTGATAGAGCAACAGCTTGAAAAGGGACGTTTGCTGTTGCGGCTTCAGGGGCCGGTCAGTTTGCCGGTGGGTAATGACTCACAGTTGATGCAGTTCGATATCGGTTACGGCCGTTTCGGCGGCGGGATCCATTACCGGCCCAGCCTGGATCTGATCTATCAGCGCAAGCCATTTCAGCTGGCGGTTGGTGCCAGCGCCTACCATACCGTGACATCCGAGGCGGTGGCGTTCGGTAAGCTGCAAAGTGGCTACGATGCCAACGGAGAGCGTATCTACGGGGTGGTGGATTTCACCTTGCCGAGAATGTCCGAGCAGAGTGATGTGGTTTTTACCGACGCCTACTTTGTGCTGGAAAGCGCGTCGCTGACGGGGATTAACCAGCCGATGCGCTTCTTGGTGGAAATGGTTGATCTCGATGCGCCTGATTTTGAGCAATTGGCTACCGGTGAGCCGATAGAGTTTATCGGCTACGAAGTCAGCAGCGAAGGGTTGGCCAAAACAGCCCGCCAGACATTCATGTTCGATAGTTCTGCCCGTCAATACCTTGAGGATTGCTATGATCAGAGTCGGGCGGTGAAGCTGGTGATCAAGGCCACTTCGGCGTCCAGGCAGCAGGATGCTGTGGTGGAGTGGAAGACCGCGTCGAACGACGGCACCATGTCGACCCAGTTGGTGGTGGAGTATATCGAGCGTCGCAAGCAGCCACTCGATGCGCCGGAAAATTTCCAGGCCAGCCTGGAAGGAGGCATGGTCAAACTGACGTGGGATCCCCCTTCAGACAGCGATTGGGTAGGAGCCTACGTGGTACGCAACAGTTTCCATCCTCCGCGCTCACCGTTTGATGGCGTTAAGCTGTATGCCGGCAAGGACGGTTATACTTTCGATAAGTTCGGCAATGCTAACCTGGCCAAATACTACTCGGTGTTCAATTACGATAACGTGCCGAACTACTCGGCGCCTGCGGTACTCAAGTTCAGCTCAGATGAAGTGACCCCGATTGAGTTCGATGAGTTCGAAGCCCAGGACGAGATCGAACAGCGCTACCGTCAGGGAGACTGATTGATGGGCCGGCAATGGCTGATATGAAAAAGCCGCCAGCGTGATGACTCACACTGGCGGCTTGCTTTTAGGGCAATATGTTCAGGCTAAATAGCCAATAGGTCTTTTTAACTCTGTCCCTGCCAAATCAGTTCACACTGTTGGCTGCCGTCTTTGGCAATCGGCTTTTCGACCAACCAGCGTAGCGGCGAAACGACCGGGCTGGTGGTGAAACGCACCGAGGTTTCCAGGATGGCCGATAGCGGTACCGAAAAATCGAAGTCCTCAAACTTGCCGAAGACTTCCACCGGTGTCTGCAGGCTGAAGATCTGGGCACGTTTCGACTGTGGCCGCAGATAGAGGGCAAAGTCGCGGTTGGCATAGCTGGCATCGAACTGACCATTGACCTGGATGCGGGTGGTATCGAGCAGCAAGTCGCGCTGACGCATGGTGCCTTGCTGGATATCTAATCCGGCAGCCACGCAGTTGAGCACAGAAGGATCATTGCTGGTGAAGTTCGGAATGATCGCATCGGTCAGGCTGACCGCCCACAGGTCGATCAGGTCCGACTCAAATTCCTGCGGCCAGGCGGCAAAGCCGATAAACCCGTTGGCGTTGTTCATCAGGCTATCTGGCGAATTGGCCAGGCTGGTCAGGTTGAACTGGGTGGAGATATTGCCGTGCATGCCGCTGTCAGGTGCCAGGCGGCGGGCCAAGACCCCGTAGTCGAAGTTCTCGACATGGCCACTGAGCTGGATATCGAACATCTCGCCCTTGGCCTTGATCTCGCTGGCCATTTCGATATTCCCGCCCGGCAGTTGGACGGTCATCGGCTTGAGGGTGAAGACTCCGTCTTGCAGTGCCCAGTACAATTGACCGGCACCTAACCAATCTTCGCCAGAGCGAACCTCATCGACATCCAACGAGAAGTTGGCGTTGAGCATCTCCAGGCCGTCGGTACTGATCAGGGCTGTATTCTGTTTTTCGTCAGTGTTCGGTGTCGAACCATCGGCGTTAGCGCCCTCGGTACTTTCATTTTCCCAGGCCTGCCAGTCACCGACCTTGAAGTCGTCAAGCTGGATGAAAGGTGCACGCAAAGCCAGTTCGAGGCGCGGGCGAAGCTCCGCCTTGATTGGCGGCAGCCAAGCCCCTTTCCCCGTTAGCTGGCTGTTGTTGACCTGTACCGTCATATCATTGAGGTGATAGCCCCTGGCGTCCATCGACAGGCTGGCGGCCAGCTTGACGGGTCCGTAAGGCGGCAAATCGATATCGCTGAAGGCTTCGAGCCGGTCGAGATTAGGGGTAAAGGCCTCGAAGGTGAGGTTGAGCGCCTGCGGATCGATCGGCAGGCTCAGATGGGAGCTGGCATCAAAGCGCATGTCGCCCAAACTGGCTGCCAGTGTAACCGGCAACGTATTTCGGCCGTCATTGGCTTCCTTGAGGGAAAGCGATGACAGCTTGAAGGATGCCGCTTTGCCTGCCGCCATACCGTTGATAGTCAGGCGGGTTGCGGTGTCAGGCCCGGTTACAAACCGCCCTTGGTCCAACTGGACTGCCAGCGCTTTGCCGGTGTAGCTGTCGGCAAGATTGGCATGGCCGCCGATCAGAGTTGCATCGACTTCTGTGTGCTCCATCAGCTCCAGGATAGTACGGCCCGACAGGGAGACCGCTAGCTTGGCTCGGTCCAGACGCATATCAAAATCATCGGTGACATCGAATCGGCTCAGGATAGCCCCGATATCCGGCTGGTTGACCGCAAGGTTGAGGTCGGCTTCGATATTGGCGGCGTTGACACCCAGGCTCAGGTCACCTTGGTAGGCGCTGCCTGCAAAACGTGCACTGATCGGCGCTTGGGTCATTTTGCCGTCACGGATTTTGCCGCTGAATGACAACTTGTCTAGCTGCTGATCTGCCCATTTCAGTTTGTCGGCACGGAAGTTCAGATCGGCGTCGGCAATGACCAGATCGCTGCCCAGTAGCGGCACGTCCAAGTTCACCCCCTGGGTCGGTACGGTTTGCTCGACCTGTGGCAGTTCGTCATCGTTGATGAATTGGCCGAACTGGGTGAAATCCAGTTGCGAGAACCGGGCATCCATCACCAGGAACGGGCGCTGTTGGTCCGGTTGCCAACGCAGCGTGACATCGCCGTAGCTTTCCAGTAGCGCCAGATCGGGCATGGCCAGATCAATCCAGCCGTTCTGGTAGCTGAGCTTGCCATCGATATGGATGGTGCCGGAGATATTGGTCTGGGTTCCCAGCCATGGATTGAGCAGGCTGGCATCGTCGCTGTTGACCTTGAGATCGAACCAGCTGCCTTCTTCCCAGCGGGTATGTTTCAGGAGTCCCTCGGCGGTGACGGTGATGGCCGGAGAGTCGAAAGTCAGGGTGGTTGGCCAATCGCGGCCCATCATAATATCTTGCAGGGTACCGGCCTGGGCCTGGATGTGGGCCGGGATGCCCATCAACTGGCCCTGAATGTCGGACTGGAACGGGCGGCTGATGCCGGCATTGAGCCTGGCTTGGTCAATGCTGAAGCTCGCTTCGCTGCCCCACTTAACCAATGCCTTGTCGATGGCAAGGGAAAGCTCGGCGCGCTCCAGCCATTCACTGAGCTTGGTACCGTTGGTGGTCACCGCGAGCTCGGCACGATCCAGATGGCCTCGGGAGTAGGGAATTCCGGTGATCCAGCGCGCCATTTCACCCAAGGGGGATTGTTCGGCCCCCAACCGGATATCCAGGTTGGACACCCAACCAGTGGCATCCAGTGACGCTTGGCCGCGGAATGGAACCTCGGCAATATCGGCGGTCATCGGGGCTGCCAGTATCCCGGCTTTGCCGTTTATCGATAGCGACAGGTTCTCAACCGGTGTTCCCAGCCCTTTGATCTCATCAATTGAAAGATCGACCCGGGTGGTGGTTTTCTCCAGCCATTGCTCGAGGGCTCGTTGCAGCGGCGATTGCTGGGGGGCTGCGGAAAAAGCCCGCATCATAGGCTGGGGCTCGGGCTGCAGCCAGGGACGCAGGTCGATCAGCGGAATGTTCAGCTCGCCATTAATGACATTGTGAGCGCCGAGTTCGATATTCAGGTACCCGGCCCCGTGGGTGATCGGGCTGTCGATAACCAGATCGCTGATCTTGATGTTACTGGCAGAGGCGTTGAGGTGAGTTGATACCGTCAGCGGCGCAACGTGCTTCACATCCAACCCGAACAGGGCTTCGATAGGGCCGGTATCCTGCCACTGCAGGCTGATATCGGCACTCAGGATATCAGCGGCGTCGGCATCGATATTCAGTTCGGCACCGGCAAAGGAGCCTCTCGCTTTGACCTTGCCGGTCTGCTGGTTGATCAGTTGCTCCAGATCGCCGGTGAGCTGGATATCATAAGGCTGGCCTATCATCGCTCCCTTGGCCGTAAACTCCCACTCGTTACCGGGTTGGCTGAGGCTGAGGGAATCGAGGTACCAGTCGAAGAACTGCCCCTGGCTTTGGTCTTCGAACATGACCGATAAGTTGCTGGCAATGATACGGTCGGTGATGGCGAGCTGCAGGGCTCCGCTTTTTCCGCTGTTCGCTTCTTGGCTAGCGGGCTCTGGCTGCGGGCTCTGAGCCGATCCCAGCAACCAGTTGGCTTTTCCGTCATGGGTTTTGGCCAAGTGCAGATTGATGCTGTCGAGCTCAAGGTAGTCGACTGCCAGTGTGCCCCTAAGCAGCGGCAGCACCGCGATTTTAGCGTTGATTTTGCCTGAGCTTAGCATTGGTCGCCATTCGAAGGCCTCGATGTTGTCGATATGAACCCCTTCGAGGTGAACCTCGGGACGGAATGACAGGACCAGCCCCATCTCCCCGTCAATGCGGGTTTCCCGCTCGAGGTTGGCGGTCAGCCACTGGTTTATATCGTCTCGGTAGGGTGTCAGGTCAAGCTTCACACCTACCGCGAGGGCGGCGGTAAGAATGGCTGTGGGCGTGAGCAGGCCAAGGCCAACCCACTTACTGATTTTCTTCAGGGGGGATTTTACCGCTTTTGTCGGTGCCGCTGGGTTTGTTGGTGGTGCCGGCTGCTTATTGGCAGCATGGTTGTTATTTTCTGGGCGCATAATGATTGCTGGAAGGCGAAGGACAAACAAAAGGTATCGGCAAACTATCGCCGCTACCGCAATTTTGGATATTGTTTTATTAGTGGTTGTAACCTTACCATGAAATGGGTTTAGGAGGCATTAGCGGCGGTGGAATTTACATAGCACTGACGGTTGTGTCCGGTTGTTTACACACTGTAAATAACCATTAATTTCATTAATGTAAACGATGATTGCGAACGGTTTGAGCCATGCGGATTGGATAAGTAAAATCACGGTACGATTGGAGTAATGTATGACAGAACAACGTACAGAATTATTCGCGGCCAGAGAGTTGGGATCGGGGTTTGAAGCCGAACCGACGTCGCACCTGACGGTGACGCTTCAGCCCGGCCAGCATTTGGCGATTAGCGGGCCATCTGGCTGTGGAAAATCCAGCCTATTGCAGGTTATCGCTGGTTTGCGTCCGCCTTCTTGCGGTGAAATCCACTGGCAACAAACCACGATAAAAGAGCAGAACCTGTCTTGGTGGCGGCAGCAGTTCTGCTATCTGCCCCAGCAAGCGGTGATGGGCGGGGACACGATTTTGCAGGCTTTGATGCTGCCTTGGCACCTTAAAGCCCTGGCCCTTCCGGAACCTTCCCATGAGCGATGTCTGCAGGTATTGGCATCGTTGGGTATTAGCCATTCTCTCGAGCAGTCGACCAGCAAACTATCCGGTGGGGAGAAGCAGCGTCTGGCGATTAGCCGCGCGCTGCTGATGGATCGCGCGTTGTGGTTGATGGACGAGCCGACCTCGGCGTTGGATCCTGCCAGCCGTGACAGCGTGATCGCACTGCTTGACCAGTTGTCGCTGACGGTGATCTCCGTATCCCACGATCCGGTCTGGGTGAAATCGGCGCAGCTTCATCATCATATGGGAGGCGGCAATGAGTGAGACTTTGGCGATCAGTAATTGGGCTCTGGCGGGGTTTTACCTGCTGTTTCTCATTCCTCTTGGCCTTTTCCAGCGTTGGGAATTCGGGCTGAGCAAGACGCTGATCTCGGCGGTTTTGCGAATGACGCTGCAGTTGTCGATAGTCGGTATCTATTTGCAGACGCTGTTCGCTTTCCAGAACCCGTGGCTCAATACCTTGTGGCTGTCAGTGATGGTAATTGTGGCCGGGTTCAGTATTTGCCGCCGTGCAGGCGTACCGCCGAAATCTGTGTTACCGGCTGTATTGAGTGGTCATGTCGTTGCGCTGCTGGTCGTTTTGCCCTTGTTATTGGCGGGGGTGATCCAGGTAGAACCTTGGTGGCAGGCACAATATCTGATCCCGGTAGCGGGAATGTTGCTGGGTAACTGCTTGGCCGCGAATGTATTGGCGTTGGAGCGTTGGTACAGCAGCTTGAAAGACAAGCAGGACGAATACCAATTTTACTTGGCGATGGGAGCGCCTAAGCCGGAGCAGCCATTTATCCGCACGGCGGTGAAAGCCGCCTTGGCCCCACAGTTGGCATCGATGACGACGTTGGGAATAGTCAGCTTGCCGGGCATGATGACCGGTCAGATCCTCGGCGGTACCGAGCCCTTGCTGGCGGTGAAATACCAGCTGGTGATCATGGTGGCGATTTTTATCTCGGCCACGCTGTCGGTCACCACGACCCTGACGGTTGCCAGTCGCTCTGCCTTTAATCGTTATGGTCAGTTGATGTATTAATGCGTGCAGGCTATTGAACGTAGATAAAAAAACAGCCGGCATTGCCGGCTGTTTTTTCGAGAATAAGCAATTATTCTGCGATTTCTGCGTTGTGGTAAACGTTCTGCACGTCGTCACAATCGTTTAGCGCATCAAGGAATTTCTCGAATTTCGCTACGTCTTCACCAGCAACTTCAGTCATGGTTTGAGGAACGAAAGAAATTTCTTCAACGTCTAGTGTTACTTCAGGCATTGTCGCAGCTAGTGCGTTTTTCACCTTGAAGAACTCAGTGTGCGGAGCAAATACTGTGATCACGCCGTCTTCACACTCGATGTCAGATACATCAGCATCTTCCATCATTAGGTTCTCAAGTACTGCTTCTTCGTCGTCACCTTTGAACTGGAATACAGCCTGGTGCTCGAACATGTGAGCAGTGGTACCTGGAGAGCCGATTTTTGCGCCGTTCTTAACAAACGCTTGGCGAACATCCATGAATGTACGGTTGTTGTTGTCTGTTAGACAGTCAACGATCACCATGGTGTTACCAGGACCGAAACCTTCATAGCGTGCAGTTGCGAAATCTTCACCGCCGCCACCTTTCGCCTTGTCGATCGCTTTCTCGATAACATGGCTTGGAACCTGATCTTTTTTCGCTTTTTCAATTAGGCGTTTCAGGGAAAGGTTGCTATCAGGATCAATACCGCCGTTTTTCGCACTTACGTAAATTTCTTTACCGTACTTTGAATAAACTTTGATCTTTGCGCCCTGTGTTTTTGCCATAGAGGCTTTACGGACTTCGAAACTGCGTCCCATAGGAATCACTCTCTTTTAGATATTTGGGATTTCTGTTGGAGGCGGATTTTATCAGTAACCAAGGCGGTCTGGCTAGGGGGTATAGGTTGAAAGGCGGGTTGATTGGTGGGGTAGATCAAGATCTGTTTTGAAATTTGAACCAATCTTCTCACTATCGCTAGATTATTCGTGGTGAAAACGGTACAAAGCAAAGGCCCAAGTCAATTGGGAAAAGAGAAAAACAGATAAAAATAAAGAGACGTAATACCAATGAAAATTGTTGCTGTCACCGCTTGCCCAACAGGGATTGCCCATACCTACATGGCCGCTTCAGAGCTGACCAAGGCTGCCCAGCAGCTCGGGGTACAGATGATGGTGGAAACCCAAGGGGCGATGGGAATTGAAAACCAGCTGAGTATTCAGGATATCGGCCGGGCCGATGTGGTCCTGATTGCCTCTGATATCGAAATTGAGCACCGGGCACGATTTACCGGCAGCAAGATCCACTGTGTGACGATCGAAGAGGTGCTCACCGACCCTGTTGGCGTGATTAATCGCTGCAAAGAACTTTGATTGCGTCACGCTATGACTAAACCAGCATGATAATTGAACGCCGTATCACCTTTACCCTTGATGACGAGGGCCTGCCAGCTTGGAAGCTCAACCGGCTGAAAACCTTGGCGGGCTATTTCCGCTCGGTGGTGGTGATCCACAATATTTCCCAGCTCAGGATGGCCAATGTCGAACAGGCGATGCGAATGATAAGCCTGGGCTGTATGCCGGGCGATCTGTGTCAGTTGATGATCGAAGGCTCGGATGCCGAGCTGGCCTGCATGGTGCTGACTGATTTCGTTACCGAGCACTGCCATTTAGTCTGTACTGGCCACCGCCACCTCAGCCAGCGAGAGGCTAAGGCAGAGATTGCCTTGCCTTTTGCCTATGAGCTGAGCCAGTTATTGCCGTTGTCCCAGCTTGGCGCGAGTTCGCTCGACAAAGATGGTGTACTGACGCAAATCAGCCGCCAGTGCGCCCCCGGCCAGTCCGATAAAGCCGCCCGTTTGCTGGAGCAAATGCAGGCGAGGGAGGCTGTGTCGTCAACGGCGATGGGTAATGGTATTGCGCTGCCGCATATCTTGACGCCTGATGTCGAGGTTCCGGTTGTCGTGCTGGCACCGTTGGTGCAGCCTGTCGAATGGGGGGCCAAGCGCGGGCCGGTTAGCTGTGTGGTCGGCTTGGTATTGCCAGCTCCTCCCCTGCGAGAGTATTTGCTGGCGTTTTCTTCTTTTTCCAAGCGGCTGCTGGAGCCTGATTTTTGTCAGCTGTTAACGGAACACTCACGGCCAGAGGTTCTGAAGGCGGTGGTACTCGACAGCTTGTCGCTGCCGTTCCGGTGACCCTCTACCATCAAACGCAATCGCGCTAATCTCTTCCCCGATAATCCGAGGGGGTCATCCCGGTTTTGTTCTTGAACACCCGGTAGAAGTAGTTCACATCCTGAAAGCCGCATCGGGTGGCTACTTCGTTCAGGCGGAAGGTGTACTTTTTCAGCATGAACTTTGCCCGCTCAATGCGTACCCAAGTGATGTAGTCGGCCATGCGCATATGCCCCTGTTGGCGAAACAGGCGCGACAGGTGGTTAGGCGTAATGTTGAAGCGCTTGGCAATGGAATCGCGGGTAATGGGGCGGTGGAAGTTCTCCTGAATATAGATACAGATCCCCTGGTAGAGATCTTCACTGCGCTTTTTATGGGTGTTGCTGGGGGCCGCGAGCATCTGCTGGCAATAGCTCATTAAGGCTTGCAGCAGGTGCTCGTCCATCGGTTTTTGCAGTGGCTCTTTGGAAAGGGCATTGAGCGCGGCAAGGATATGGTCGATGGCAAAGCCGGTCCGGGTTTGGATACTGTGCTTTTGCACATCGTAGAAGTTGGTCTGCCCTTTGGACTTGCTGACTAGGCTGAATCCGAGTTGGCGCTTGCCAAATAGCAGGCTGAGTACCGAGCAATCGGTATCCCAGTTGGGTTTGTTCCAGCTGTTGGGGGGAATATACAGGGCATCACCGGCCATGATCTTCACTTCGGTAATACCATGATCCGGATCTTCCAGCTGGTTGAGGTACTCACCGCTGATGACCATCTCCAGCCGGGGGAAGTTGACCTGGTAACTGAATGGTGGCGGAGTGACATGATCACCGGCAAACCAGATCCGGTTGAAGTGCTCACGCTCGGCAAGCAGGGTTTCGATAAGCTGGTGGAATACTTGGCTCATGGTACTAATTGGTCTTGGCTCAGATGTGCTAGTGGCTGTTATTATCTTTTGCTCTTGTCTCTATTGTCCTTGTTCTCGGCCTGATACCGTGAAGCTGATCACCTAAATTTCTCGTCTCAGGCTGGAAAATCGTGTTACTTAAGTCTAGCTGCTGTTATTTTTTGATTTAATGCATGCACTATTTATGAACCACTACATTGTTTTAAATTGTTGATTTATATTGGCTTTATTGACTTTGCGGGTGGTTGATATAGCTGGGTTTATTATGAGAGTCCGATCACACAACAATACAGGTGTTACAAATGTCCAGTAAATGCTCCTCTGGTACACTATAAGAGGCGTACTAAAAAGCCGAAAATATCCCCAACGGTAAACAGTATGCCGATATAAATAATCAAAGGGGGAACACTCATGATCACCAATCTGATTAATGAGCAGTTGATTTGCCTAGACCTTAAGGCAACGACAAAAGAAGAGGTGTTTGTTGAGATGATCGACATCCTGCACAAGCAGGGTCGAGTCAGTGACAAGCAGCAGTTTTTGGCCGATATCCTTGCCCGCGAAGAGCTGGGCAACACAGGCTTTGAAGACGGCGTAGCATTGCCGCACGCCAAAAGTGCCGCAGTCAGCGAGCCGGCAGTCGCCATTGGTATTAGCCGTAGCGGTATTGAATACGGTGCCGAAGATGGTCTGCCTTCCAAACTATTTTTCATGATTGCCTCGCCAGACGGCGGTGCAAACCACCATATCGAAGTGCTGGCCGAGTTGTCTTCCAAGTTGATTGAAGACGGCTTTATCGATGCTTTCCTCGCGGCTAAATCGGAAAAAGACGCGCTGGCTCTGTTGCTGGAAAAAACAGAAACAGCAGAGGCACCAGCGGCTGAAAATGGTTTCCTTATTGGTGTGACAGGTTGTCCTGCCGGTGTTGCGCACACTTACCTTGCAGCGGAAGCGCTTGAGAAGGGAGCGAAAGAGCTAGGCTACGAAATCAAAGTCGAAACCAATGGTTCTATCGGGGTGAAGAACAGCCCGACAGCCGAAGAAATTGCCCGTGCCGAAGCGATCATTGTCAGCTGCGACAAGCAGGTGGACATGGCTCGTTTTGCTGGCAAGCGCTTGATTAAAACCGGTGTTAAAGCACCGATCAAAGATGCCAAAGGCCTGATTGGCCAAGCCTTGGCGGCTCCAGAGTACCAAGCCTCTGGCGAGGATGCGCCAGTCGAGAAAGGAAGCAAAGTGACTCAGGCGCGCTCTGATCTTTACCGCTACCTGATGAACGGTGTATCGCACATGATCCCGTTCGTAGTAACTGGTGGTCTGTTGATCGCCCTTGCTCTGGCAATTGGTGGTCAGCCAACAGAAGCGGGTATGGCCATTCCTGATGGCAGCATGTGGAACAAGGTACTGGATGTTGGTGTCGTTGCATTCACACTGATGATCCCTATTCTTGCCGGTTATATTGCTTACGCCATTGCTGACCGTCCGGCGCTTGCACCGGGTCTGATCGGTGGCTGGATTGCCAACAACGGTTCGTTCTACGGTGCGGAAGCCGGTACAGGCTTCATCGGTGCTATCGTTGCGGGTCTGTTGGTGGGCTACTTCGTTAAATTTATTGTTACCCGCAACTACCACAAGTTCATCCAGCCGCTGGTGCCAATTATGATTGCGCCTATTACCGGTAGCTTGTTTATCTCGAGCTTGTTCATCTTCGTCATCGGTGCGCCGATTGCGAGCCTGATGGATGGTTTGAACGCGATGCTAACCAGCATGAGTACCGGTAACGTTGTTCTGCTGGGTATCGTTCTGGGTGGTATGGCTGGTTTTGATATGGGGGGTCCATTCAACAAGGTTGCCTTCTTGTTCTCGGTCGGCATGATTGCCAGCGGCCAGACACAATTTATGGGTGCGATGGCATGTGCTATCCCTGTCGCTCCACTGGGTATGGCGCTAGCGACAGTGATTGGTCGCAAGTTCAATATCTTTGAAGAGTCCGAAATTGAAGCCGGTAAAGCGTCTGGTGCAATGGGCTTGGTCGGTATCTCGGAAGGTGCGATTCCATTCGCGGCGCAAGACCCAATGTCGGTTATCCCTGCCAACGTACTAGGCTCTATGGTTGCAGCTGTCATGGCCTTCTCATTCGGTATCACCAACAGTGTTGCTCACGGTGGCCCGGTTGTGGCTCTACTTGGCGCGATGAACAAACCGGTTCTAGCACTGGCGTGTATGGCGGCAGGTGCGGTAGTCACAGCACTGGTAGCTGTTTCACTGAAGAAGATGCGTCAGGCTAAATCACAGCAAACTGCTGTTGCTTAATCCCCCAAGCAATAGTGTTACACAGTAAGGCCTGAGTTACTGTGTCCTGAAGCTCCCTTATCTGAGGGAGCTTTTTGGCTTAGAGGGAGGGGGTGGTTCGTTGATTAACCAAGAAGAATCGATGAAAAGTAATGAAAAACCTCTCATTGCAGGTGGTTTTTGGTAGTATGCGCTGCTGGTATGCGATTAACCCAGAGTGTTAATCGGATTTCATTAGCTCCTCAATAGTCGGTTTGGGGTCTTAATGAAATCTGCATTAGAAATAAGGAAAGCTATGACTACTTCCTCTCGTTTTTATCGTATGCATAACGTAATTCAGGATTATGCATGGGGCAGCACCACATCGATTGGCCAGTTGTTTGGTATCGAGAACCCTGAAGGCAAGCCGCAAGCGGAGATCTGGATGGGCGCGCACCAAAATGGCTGTTCGCAAATTGAAGTCGATGGCAAACCGACACTGCTATCTGACTTTATTGAGGCTGACAAAGCGAACCTGATCGGTGCTGATACAGCCGAGACATTTGGTGAGTTGCCATACCTTTTCAAAGTGCTGGCTGCAGAAAAAGCCCTGTCAATTCAGGTTCACCCGAGCAAAGCCCAGGCTGAGGCGGGTTTCGCTAAAGAAGAAGAGCAGGGTGTACCTCGTACGGCAGGTAACCGCAACTACAAGGATCCCAACCATAAGCCTGAGCTGGTTTATGCTCTGACACCTTACCAGGCCATGAACGGTTTCCGCGAGTTTGGGCAAATTGTCTCTTATTTCCGTGCCTTGGAAATTGAAGAAATTCATGCGTTGGTTGCAGCGCTGGAAGCAAATCAGAACGAGCAAGGTCTTGAAGGTTTCTTCGAAGCTATGCTGTCGTTGGACGGTGAAGCGAAAGAGAGCAGCGTGGCCAAGCTACTGGCCTATGCCGACGCGCACAAGGATGAAGAATTGTTTGCCCTGATCTTGGACTTGGCAGAGCAATACCCTGGTGATATCGGTCTGTTTGCCCCGCTGATGCTGAATACCCTGACACTGCAGCCGGGCGAAGCCATGTTCCTGGATGCGTGTACGCCACATGCGTACATTAAGGGCACGGGATTGGAGATCATGGCAAACTCCGACAACGTACTTCGCGCAGGCCTGACGCCAAAATATATGGACGTGCCTGAGCTGGTTGCGTGCACCCGCTGTCAGCCAATGCCGTTCGATACTTTATTGCTGGCCCCGCAGACTGAAAATGGCGCATTGCACTACCCAATCCCTGTGCCTGACTTCAAGTTCAGCGTTTACCAGCAGGCGGACAATGTAGAGCTAGAGACAAGCAGTGCAGAAATCCTGCTGGCGGTAGATGCGCCATTGACCGTCGCTCACATCGACGGTGAATCAGTGACTATTGGCAAAGGTGAATCAGTCTTTATTCCGGCCAATACTGGTGCTTACCTGGCGAGCTCTGAAGGTAAATTTGCCCGCGCCTACAACTAGGTGTGGTACATTTGAGCGAATTGCGGGATTGTTGCTCGGTTGGTGAAGTGCAGTTCGAAAAGCCCTTTACATCAATCGGATGAGCTCGTACCATACGCCGCACTTACGGAGAGATGGCTGAGTGGTTGAAAGCACCGGTCTTGAAAACCGGCATACGTTAATAGCGTATCTAGGGTTCAAATCCCTATCTCTCCGCCACATTCGAAAGCCTCGTCAAACGACGAGGCTTTTTTGTATTTCTTGGGTTCTGAGTAAGGGATTTGAATCAAATCCGCCATACCCAGAGCGCTCCGCCACATTCGAAAGTCTCGTCAAACGACGAGGCTTTTTTGTATTTCTTGGGTTCTGAGTAAGGGATTTGAATCAAATCCGCCATACCCTGAACACTCCGCCGCATCGACTTTCTATGATAGATTTTACCTATTAAATCGATAAGCATAATCTGCGTGACCTATTTCCTTATAGTGGCATAATGAACTCATCAACAGGGAGCAATGAAGAAAAGGCTCCAGTTGCAACAAAGACTTATCAATATTTAGGGAATTCATTATGTTCGAATCAAAAGAAGGCCAAGCGGTACCACAGGTTACCTTCCACACTCGCCAAGGCGATCAGTGGGTAGACGTGACGACAGAAGAACTATTTGCAAACAAAACGGTTATCGTCTTTTCACTACCGGGCGCATTCACCCCAACTTGTTCTTCTAGCCACCTGCCTCGCTACAACGAGTTGGCATCAGTTTTTGCAGAGCACGGTGTTGATGACATCCTGTGTGTTTCTGTCAACGATACGTTCGTGATGAATGCATGGAAAGCTGACCAAGAAGCTGAAAACATCACTTTCATCCCAGATGGCAACGGCGACTTCTCGAAAGGTATGGGCATGCTAGTTGCAAAAAATGACCTAGGCTTCGGTGATCGCTCATGGCGTTACAGCATGCTGGTTAAAGATGGTGTGGTAGTGAAAATGTTTATTGAAAACGACGAGCCGGGCGACCCGTTCAAGGTTTCAGACGCAGACACTATGCTGTCTTATGTTGCTCCAGAGCACAAACTACAGCAATCAATCACGGTATTTACTAAGCCTGGTTGTCCATTCTGTGCCAAAGCGAAGCAGAACCTCATTGACAATGGTCTGAACTACGAAGAAGTGATTCTAGGCAAAGACGCCACAACTGTTAGCCTGCGTGCAATCTCTGGCCGCAGCACGGTGCCTCAGGTATTCATCGGTGGTCAGCACATCGGTGGCAGCGAAGAGCTAGAAGCTTTCCTTGCCAAGTGATTGCTGAGCTGAAATAGCCGCGAACTTACCGCCGCTCTATCCGCACAGTAAAAAGCCAAGTAGGGTTATCCCTACTTGGCTTTTTTGATATTGGTGCAAATGCAGTGAATGGGCTAGCGGCGTGGACGGCGGCCGCGTGATGAACGCTCTTTGTGGGCTGATGCTGCTTTGGCCTGTGACTTCAAGATCGATTCCACCGTTAGCTCCATCGGCTCTTTGGGTTTAAGGCCGTGCGGGAAAGTGCGGGCACGTGGGGGGAGATCGTATTCTTCTGCGGAAGCACGTGGCATGCGCTTGAAACGGTAAAGGTAGAAGTTCTCGAGCTTCTCTCTTGCCCAAGCCGTCTTCTTTAGATACTTCACACTGCTCGCAATCGATGGGTTGGTATGAAAACAGTTGATTCGCATTGCCGTATCCAGGATCTCCCAACCGTAGTAGTCCACCAACTCTTGCAGTAAGGTTTCTAACTTAAGACCGTGCAGTGGGTTGTTCTGTTGTAATTCAATTCTTTCTTCATCGGTCATCATAACGAGTTCCTAAGTATCTAACTTAACCAAGATTGGTTGGGCTATGTGGTATGGGCTCGGGATTCTAGCAGAGTTTTCTAAGCTCATATACCGCGTTATTGTTTCTTGATTTAGAGCCACTAGATCTTCAAAACAATGCCTTATCTATAAGCTTATAAATTCTCGCTGAACCTGTATCTTGAAATAGCTTGGGTATAGTCATATGCCAGTGGGCTTGGAGAGTAAATAACTAAGGTGATGATTAAGGCCGTAGATTCCATTTATTTATTGTTACCGTGTGGTAATGGTTATTTGTATCTTTCCCGTATTGTTCGTTTTTGTGCAATAAGTAAAATGGCCTCATCAAAAAGAGGGGCCGATATGAAAAAAACGATTTTTAATAACTTCCGCTACATTGGCTGGATAGTGATCTTTTGTTCCATGCTGGGGTCGATGCTACTAATCATGATCGGTGCGTCGAAAGCGTATTCTGCCTTTGATGTCTTCATTTTCAATGCCACACCTCAAGCTGAGTTAATGCATCTCGACAAAGCGGATATTGCCATTAGTTACCTGATTAAATCCTTAGATACCTTCTTGGTTGCCCTGGTGTTGTTCATTTTCTCTCACGGTGTATTTACCCTGTTTATCTCGGATAAAACAGCCGATGAGCAGCAGAGTACACAGGTGCTGAAGTGGATCAAAACCCCGAATATTGGCCATTTAAAAAACATTTTGGCTGAAGTCATCATTGTGATTTTGTTTGTGAAGTTCCTAGAGCTGGTATTGGTTAATTTCAATGACCTGAGTTGGAGCATATTAGTGTTGCCCGCATCCATTCTTCTCTTGAGCCTAGGATTGAAATTCCTTGAATTGGGACAACACGAACAAGCAGGGCACTGATCCTGCTTGCTTCCATCTTTTGTCACCCCGTTATGCTAGCGGGTGAGCAAGTATACTTAACGTGTCTAAATAGATTAGGGGGTTATCATGGCTAAGGGATCGTTCATTTTGCATTCCAACTATCCACCATCGGGTGATCAACCTGAAGCAATAGCACGGCTGATATCTGGCTTGGAGAGTGGTGCCACCCACCAAACGCTACAGGGGATCACAGGTTCCGGAAAAACCTTCACCATGGCCAATGTGATCCACCGTGTGCAGCGCCCTACCTTGATACTTGCCCATAACAAAACACTGGCAGCACAGCTGTATAGCGAAATGAAGCGCTTCTTTCCTGAAAATGCCGTGGAGTATTTCGTCTCCTATTACGATTACTACCAGCCAGAGGTCTATATTCCGGCCAGTGATCGCTTTATCCGTAAAGACTCCGCGATTAATGAACACCTTGAAAGGCTACGTCTATCGACCACCAAGTCCTTGATTGAGCGCCGAGATGTTATTGTCGTTGCTTCGGTTTCATCGGTATATGGATTGGGGGATCCCAATGACTATCGTGTTTTGCAAATACCACTTACCGTGGGGGCACATATCGAGCGGGAAGACTTTATTCGCCGTCTTGAGCGCCTGCAATATACGCGTTGCGAGCGCACCATTGAACGGGCAACATTCCGAGTGCATGGTAATTGGGTTGATATCTTCCCGGCAGACTCAGAGCATAGAGCGATCCGGGTTGGCTTATTGAGTGACACAGTAGAAAGTCTGCAGTGGATTGATCCCCTAACCGGAAAACAACTTGGTAAAATCGAACATTATTTTGTTTCACCAAAAACGTTGTATGCCACACCGCGGGATAAGATCCTAACGGCCAGTACAGAAATACTTCGTGAGCTGGAAGAACGGGTTGCAGAGCTTAACGGTGAAAACCGCCTTGTCGAAGCGGCACGCCTCTATGAGCGTGTTATGAGTGATGTCGAAATGATGCAGCAGCTAGGTTATTGCTCCGGGATTGAAAACTACTCCTGTTATTTGAATGACCGGGATCCCGCTCTGCCACCAACGACGTTGCTTGATTACTTACCGAAAGATGGCTTGCTGTTTATTGATGAGTCTCATGTGATGGTTCCGCAAATCTCAGCCATGTACCGGGGGGATCAAAGCCGAAAAGAAACCTTGATTGATTACGGTTTCCGCTTGCCGTCGGCGAAGAACAACCGGCCTTTAAGCTTTAAAGAGTTCGAAAAAATCAAACCCCAAACCATCTTTGTATCGGCGACCCCTGGTGATTATGAATTGAATCGTTCACAGGGTGAGGCAATTGAGCAAATTATTCGCCCGACCGGCCTGCTTGACCCTGAGGTGGAGGTAAGGCCGTCAGCGGATCATATCGATAATTTGCTGGGGGAAATTTCGCAGCGAGTTGATAAGAATGAACGGGTACTTGTGACCACGTTGACGAAGAAAAGTGCGGAGGATCTTAATGACTTTATGGTTGAGAAGGGGATCCGCGTGCGTTATTTGCACTCTGACGTAAAAACGGCTGATCGGGTCGATATCATTAATGGTTTACGGGCGGGTGAGTTTGATGTCTTGATTGGTATTAACTTGTTGCGTGAGGGATTAGATATTCCAGAAGCCTCGCTCGTGGCTATCCTCGATGCGGATCATGCCGGGTTCTTACGTTCGGTACAGGCCCTGATCCAGATAATTGGCCGGGCTGCGCGCAACGCTAACGGTAAGGCTATTTTATATGCCGATAGAGTGACCCCCGCCATGCAGCAGGCGATCAATGAATCAAGCAGCCGCAGGCAGCGCCAAGTGCTCTTTAATCAAGCTCATGGGATCACGCCGATGTCATCGTTGCGCAAGCAGACGTCAGAGCATGAAGCACCACAGGAACAACAAACTCACTCGGTTGCGTTTTGTGAAAACTTATCTGTTTTGTGTCAGCAGATCACCGAAAAAGAACAACATCTGCTTGCGGCCGTGGACGCCAGTGATGCACAGCAGATCAATGAGATCCGAGTTCAGCTAGATGAGCTCTACCGTCAGTTCATTTATATGTAATATGGCACTTGGCAAGACAGCCCTTTAAGCCTCCCATTACCTTAAAGGGCTACCTTGTTGTTATTTCCGGCAATGTTACGCTTACCTGCTTACCTTCATTGACTCTTTTTTGAACTCTTCAAGCAACTTCTTGCCTTGGCTGTCATCACTATAGATACTGAACCCAAGTACATGGAGTAAGCAATAGGAAAGTTTAGGATGAGCGAAAAAGTAAAAAATGCACTGGTGTGGTTAAAGGAAATGCTCGATTCGCAGCAGGTGCAGTTCCAGATCGTTGGCGGCCTTGCTGCAACCATTCATGGTGGTAGCAGGGAGGTGGCGGATATTGATCTATACATTCGAAGGGTTGATGCCGACAAAATCCTACCATTGGTACGTGCCTATATTTCTAAGCCTCTAGCCCACTATGTTGAAGGTGGATGGGATTTGCAATATTTTCAATTGAGCTATCAGGGGCAGAAAATTGAAATCGGTATGTCTCCCGGCACCAAAATAAAAGCAGCAGGCAGTGGTAATTGGATTGAGCTCAAAACGGATTTCTCTCAATCTGTTGTTGGGAGTTATTTGGGCGTTGAAGTGCCCACGATCCCTGTTGTCGAGTTGATACGATACAAGCGGGTGTTGGGTAGAGAGGTCGATCTCATTGATATCAATGAGCTGACCGGTGGTTCTGCGTCAACATCCACGTAGGTTGCGGCTATTCGCCGCAGGCCTTTTCGACGTGTTTGGCATCAGATTATTGTTTTCCACACAAAGTTAAGCATTTATTGCCAACAAGTACGAGCCATCCCATCAGCCTCGCCTTTGGGGATGGCTCGTTGGCTTTGTGTGCAGTGGTCAATGAGTCTTAGTTGCTGCTCGGTTAGAGAGCCATTGCCTGCCTATGTAACCGACTGGATTTATACGCCAGTCCAGAGCCGCACAGTAGAATGAATCCACCAATTCCGAGGAATATTGCGGCATCACGCCATGTATCGGCTGAAATAGCAATCAAGCTAACCAGTATCCCCAGCAGCGTCAAGGCACGCCCCATGAAGATCCCGTTGGTATGATCAATAGGGCTCTGCTCCTCTTGGCTCATTGGCATGGCGAGCAGCTGGCGAATATCTTGCGTATTACGTTCGGCTCGGGACAGCCAAGGTGTCAGCATGAAGAAACCACCAGTGAAAATGAGATGTGCGATGAAAGTGGCGGCAATCTTAAAATCGACATGCTCTCGCGCAGTCAATGTATAGTCGAACAAGGCGGCTACCCACTCGACCTTGAAGCCGAAATGCATGAACAGGGAAACTGCCAAACCGACCAAAATCGTTGCCCATCCCGACCAGCCCGGGGTGCGCAGGTTAAGCAGGGCCAAGAAGGATGGGATCGACAGTGGCATCTGAATCATGGCGGTGAATAGCATCATGATGTCGAACAGGCTGTAGCCTTCCAGCCGAGCAAAGAAAAGGGCAACGGCACAGGCCATGACGCCCGTCAGCAGGGTGGCCATTTTGCCAATCAGCATTTGTTGCCTGTCTGTTCCTTGGGGATTAACCAGTGAGAGGTAAATATTGTTTACCACGATACCAGCATTGCGGTTGAGTGCCGTGGTCATTGGGGAAACGGTAGCAGCCAGCATAGCCACCATCACCAGACCTAGCAGGCCGTTTGGCATATAGTGGTCGATGTAATACAGATAGGCGGCATTATCCGCGCTGGCACCCAGGTTCGGGTAACTGTCGACCAGATTAATATCCAATGAAGCGACAAACCACGGTGGTGAAAACCATAGTAGAGGCGCAAACAAGAAAAGTACTCCGGCCAAGGTTGCTGCTCGAGTGGCTTCTTTTTCGTTGCGGGTGATCAAGAACCGATAGCTGCTCAGCGCATTGTTGGTATTGAGGGTTTGGCTAAAGAGCACTGCACCTATCCACAGAACAAAAATCTGCCAGATGGCAATATCTTCGCCCATGATGGTATGGGATAGAGAGTCGACAGGGAGTACCAAGACTTCTTTTGCGGCGGTGAAACCGACAACCAGCGTGATGGCGATGAGTAGAACCAACTGAATCACATTGGTGGCAGAAACGGTCCAAACACCACCGGAGACAGCAATGAAGGTGACCAGTAAACTGATCCCAACGATAGTAACGTCAATGCTGATGCCAAAGGTCGCCGATAAAAAGGCCCCAAGCCCGTTAAGCCAAATGCCGGCTCCGATAAGGGTGATAGGAAAGCTCAGCCAGGTAAAGGTTTGCTCGGAAGATTTATCGAACCTCAACTTGATCACATCCATGGCGGTGGCAACTCGCAAACGGCGATAGCGTTTGGCAAAGTATAGCGCCGAGATGAAAAAACCTAGGGCATTCCCCCAGAACACAAACATGATACTCAGCCCATCGGCATAGGCTTTCGCGGCAGCACCGGTAAAGGTCCAGGCAGAAAACTGGGTCATGAAAGCTGTTGCGCCAGCCATCCACCAAGTCATGGCACTGCCACCCTTGATGAATCCTTCCGCGCTAGTGGCCTGATGCCGAAAAGCTTGTGTCACTTTGATGATAAAAACAAAGTATAGGGCGATCATGGCCCAGTCTAGATATGTCAATGCCTGTACCTGCTTGTGGAAAAGTTCCTGGAGGGGTTATTGGAATTGTATTTTACTTTTTTGGAAATATTGATTCAAATTGATCTCGGGGTTTCATGATCACAAACAAAGCAGTTTTCAGGTGGTACGTGATAGGAGGAGTAATTAATTATTTGAAATGTTTCTATTGTGGTTTCGATAGTCATGTCATTGTTGTTAGTAGGTGGGATTCTCTATTTATTGCTCTTTAAGTCTTGTATTACAGGATATTTTGGAGGATGAATAGTGGGATTACATTCACATAATCCACCAGTATCTGCTACATCCATCTGAAGAAGTTGCTATTATTTTCGAAATTCGTATAAACGTTTCGATTTTTGCATTGTTCAGAGGTTTACATGCTAGCTCACCCTCTCGTTGATACTTTTCAGTCTCTCAATCGTTACCTACAGTCGCAGGTCATTGGCCAGCCAGACTTGGTTAAGCAGTTGCTAATTGCTCTATTGGCTGATGGGCATATTCTGGTGGAAGGTCCGCCTGGGTTGGCAAAAACGCGAGCAGTAAAAGTGCTAGCTGAGTGTATTGAAGGCAGTTTCCAGCGTATGCAGTTTACCCCTGATCTTTTGCCTGCAGATTTGACCGGAACAGATATTTATCGCCCAGAGACCGGGGCTTTCGATTTTCAGGAAGGCCCGATTTTCCATTCGCTGGTACTAGCTGATGAAATCAACCGGGCACCGGCCAAGGTGCAGTCGGCGATGTTGGAGGCGATGGCCGAAAAGCAGATCACCGTGGGTAAACAGACGTATACGCTTCCTGAGCTATTCCTGGTGATGGCAACCCAAAACCCGATCGAACAAGAAGGGACCTACCCACTGCCAGAAGCTCAACTGGACCGCTTTTTGTTGCAGCTCCAAGTCGAATATCCAGATAGTGACAGTGAATTGGCAATACTGCGGCTCAACCGAGGTGAGGCACTGGGCGTGAAAAGTGAAGAGGCCGTCCATCTATCACAGCAGGATATTTTCAAGGCGCGCCAGCAGGTGCTTGAGCTGTATATGGCGGAAGAGATTGAGCAGTATATTATCCGACTGGTGATGGCGACGCGAACACCAGAAAGATACGACGATCAGCTGGCAAGCTGGCTGCAAATGGGCGTGAGTCCGCGAGCGACCCTGGCGCTGGACCGCTGTGCCCGGGCACATGCCTGGTTGGCTGGGCGCGACTTTGTCACCCCGGATGATGTGATGACTATGGCCTATCCGGTGCTGCGCCACCGACTGTTGCGCAGCTATGAAGCCCAGGCGGAAGGGATCGACAACGATTTCATTATCAAACAGCTTCTGAGCTGGGTGACTAGCGCATGATCCTTCCAGCCCATAGTGATGGTATTCATTTGTCGCTGGCGGAACTGTTGCATTACCAAAAGCAGTCAGTCCGCTGGCTTCCTCCTGCCCGTAGTATCTGGTCCTATCTCAGCGGCCAACATGACAGTGCTGGTAAAGGGCGGGGCATGGACTTTGCCGAGGTACGTCCATATCAAAAAGGGGATGATATTCGGTCTATTGACTGGCGTATTACGGCCCGAACGGGTAAGCCCCATACCAAGTTATATACCGAAGAAAGAGAGTGTCCGGTGATGCTTGCGGTTGATTTATCCTCGACCATGCAATACGGCACTCGGTTGTTGTACAAGTCAGTTCAAGCGGCACATATCGCCAGCTTGATTTGCTGGTTAACGGTGGCGCAAAAAGATCGGGTTGGTGCGGTTGTTATTGGAGGTCAGCAGGTAATTGATTGCCCGCCGACAGCCCGTCAGCAAGGGCCACTACAGATCATGAATGCGATAAAAGGTATTCATGACAAAAGTTTAAAGGTGGTTCAAGAGCAGCATCAAGACACATTTTTAGTGGCAATGAATCAGTTACACCGTCTCTGCCCGAAAGGCAGTGAGCTAATTGTTATTAGTGATTTCAATCAGCTATCAGCCTGTACTGAAAAGCGGTTAAAGCAACTGGCTCAGCACAATAAGTTGAGGCTACTCCATGTTTTTGACCCAATTGAAAAGGGTGAAACCGCATTTCGGGGCCGCCATTGGCTCGGCGATCATCAACGGTCACTGCCGATAAGCTTCGGTCGCAAGTCCACCTTGCAGTCTTTGCAGAATGATTTTGAGCATCACCAACAGCGTTTGGCAACACTCTCAAATCAACTCCAATCCCCTGTTTACCATGTCTCTGCTGGCAAACCATTGATCGACCAGCTTGGAGGATTACGTGGATAGCGTATTGAATCTTGCTCCCTTGGATCTACCCGCGGAGCCTAGCTGGTGGCCGTTGCCGACATCTACATGGGTGGTACTTGGCGGGCTTCTCTTTATTGTCCTGCTTCGGCTCGGATATCACCATTACCAAACCAGGCTCAAGCGGAAAGCCTTGGGCCATCTTTCACGGCTGGAGAGCCGACCCGATCTGCCGGCTCTTGATTGTTTATTGCGGCGTATAGCCTTGACCTATTTTCCGCGTAATCAAGTGGCTGGGCTATCTGGTGAAGCATGGTTGGCATGGCTCGATAAACAGTTGGATGGACAGCTTGATGGGCAACTCGATAGTTTGCAGTTTATGGCTCTGAAAGAAGGTTGGCTATCCGGTCTGTATGGCAATAAGCCACTGGAACAAGATCAGTGGCAGACGTGTATCGCAGCCAGCCGACATTGGATTTTGCACTTCAAAACGGAGGGTAAATGCTAGCGTTTGATTACCTCGCCGTAGTGCTGTTGCTTCCGCTGCCATGGGTTGTCCGTCGTTTTGCCCGTGAGGTTGAGCCTGTATCCGTGCTAAGGCTCGGACGCCTTCCCAATGATCTCGATGACAGTATTCATAACAGCAGAGTGCCAATGGTACTGAGCATTGCCGCTTGGCTGTTTTTGCTATCGGCCTTGGCCCGCCCCGTTTGGCTCGGTGAGCCAATAAGTGTTCCGATGGAGCATCGAGACGTGATGCTGGTAGTTGATCTGTCGGGCTCAATGGATATCGAAGACATGAATGGAGGGGGAGGCGAAGCCATAAGCCGGATGACGGCAATGAAAAGTGTTCTTGTTGATTTTGTTCGTCGGCGTGAAGGGGACAGGCTAGGGTTGGTGTTATTTGCCGATCACGGTTATCTCCATACTCCGCTGACACTGGATATTCGCAACCTGGAGCAACAAATCGAACAACTTACATTGGGTCTAGTTGGCTACATGACCGCGATAGGTGAAGGTGTTGCCATTGCCACTAAGACCTTCATTGATAGTGAAGCTCCTCAGCGGGTCATGATCCTATTGAGTGATGGTAGTAATACCATCGGCGCGGTAGAGCCAATGGCAGCGGCGGAGCTCGCCAAGGATAGCAATGTCACCATTTACAGTATCGGCTTAGGGGCCGAGTCCATGATGGTCGAAAATGCCTTTGGTGAACTGCACGAAACCAACCCGGCCTGGGATCTGGATGAATCGCTGCTGACTGAAATTGCCGAATTGTCGGGAGGGCAGTACTTCAGGGCCCGTAACCAGGATGAACTGGCAAAAGTGTATTCGTTGATTGATGGGCTGGAGCCGATTTCTGATGCCGAGCAAACTTGGCAACCTCGGTATGACCTTTATCCGTATCCGTTGTTTATGACTTTGCTGCTGATGGTGATGTTGGCTGCCTACCGGAGGCATTATGGTTAATTTCTTGTCCCCTCACTGGCTACTGGGGCTATTGGTTGCCCCGGTTCTGCTTTGGCTGAAGTATCATCGGCAGCAGCAGGGCCTGATCGCACCGCACCTACAACAAGAACACTTTTATTCTCGAAACCGTTTCAGCTGCTGGGTTACCCTTGCCTGGGTGATGGCGATGGTCGCTATGGCCGGGCCTCACTGGCGTGAGCAGGATCGGCCCCACTCTGAACTTGAACGGGCACGGGTTGTTGTGATGGATATGTCGCAGGCCATGTATGGCCGGGATATCTCGCCAAGTCGCTTTCAGCAGGCATTCTACAAAATTACGGACCTGATCAGCCTGCTGGATGAAGGCTATACCGGTCTGGTGGCCTACTCGAATGCGGGTTACACCATCAGTCCCCTGACCCATGACAACAATACCGTGCTGACCCAGATTGAATATTTGTCGCCTGATGTCATGCCGACCCCCGGCAAGAATGCCGCTGCCGGGGTGGAAGAAGCAATGACGCTTCTGGCGCAAACCTCGTTCGGGACTGGCGATATTCTGCTGGTCACCTCGGGGATCAGTGAAGCGGAAAGAGCCGATATTGCCTTGCTGTTGTCAGATACACCTTATTCTTTGTCTACTTATGCCATAAGTACTCCGCAGGGGGCCGTCCTCGACGACAAGCATGGTCAGCCACGTCTTGGTCGTGGTGGCCAGCCCGTGGTGTCTCGCTTGGTGCCTGAGCGTTTGAGCGCCTTGTCTGCGCTAACTGGTGGTATTTCGGTAACTTACCAGCATTCGCAGCAAGATATAGAGCAACTGTATGGATTCTTGACAAAAACACGCAGCCTCGAGGAGGTACGTGAGCTGTCGGAAGGGTTATCGAGCCAGTTTATCAACGATGGCTACTGGCTGCTGTGGCCGCTGGCTGGCATGCTGCTGTTTGCCTTTCGGCGCGGGGTGATCTGGTCGGTCGGTTTGCTGGTGTTGCTTCCGGCATCCCCGGTAGAGGCGGGCAGCCTGAGCCAGCTGTGGAACAATGCCGATCGGCAAGGTTACCAGCACTACCAGCATAGAAATTACCACCGGGCGGCGAGTACCTTTGTTGATCCTGCCTGGCAAGGCGTGGCCCTGTATGAATCTGGTGACTATCAAGGGGCGATTGACGCGTTTTCACAGGTGACTGACGGCAGCAGCAATTACAACCTCGCTAATGCATTGGCCAAGTCCGGTCGGCTGGAAGAGGCGCTCGTCAAATACCGCGAAGTGATAGAAAGCCATCCTGAACATCAAGGGGCCAAATTTAATATTGGCTTGGTGGAAGGGGCGCTGCAGGCGCTTGAAAACCAAGACCGCGATAATCAGGAGCAAAGCGGTGAGGCGGGGGATAATGGTAATTCCGATGAGGAGGAGAGCGGTGACAGTGATGGTGATGAGGAACGTGATGATACAGGCTCTGATGACAATCGTGGTGGCGTGGACAACCTAGAGTCGGATCCCGACACTGAAAATGTCCCTGAACAGCAAGGTGAGAGTAGTACTGGTAACAGTGATTCACAGGGTAACCAGCCAGAAAACCCACAGTTTTCTCCTGATAGTGATGGTGATTTTTATCCGCCGCAGCAACAGCATGGTGAGTCTGGCGAGTATGACGCGGATGAATTTACTGCAGGGGCGGCTGACTTGGACTTTGGCACGCCTACCGAAGACGATATTGAAGCAATTCGCCATCAGTTGAGTGAACTCGGCGAAATCAATCCCGTGCTCAATCGGCTTAGTCTCATTCAAGATGACCGCACCTTGCTGCTGAGAAACTTACTGCTGATGCAGGCTGAGCTGAAAGAGCCTTCTGAACAAACCGAGATCGAGTGGTAATCAAAAATGATAAACAGAGTTCTAATCTTGTTGTGTGGCTTAGCGCTAGCTCCGTTTAGTGTAATGGCCGATAGTCTGGTGGATAACGGGCTTGATGATTTAATTGGTTTATCGGCTGAGTTGGTGCGCGATACGGTGTATCCGGAAACGGAAGTGACTTACATACTGAGGGTCGAGTCACGGGCCGATATCCACTTCACCCGCGTCAATCCGCCTCGGGCCGAAGGCGTCAATGTACGTCGAGGTAGTCAAGACCACGAGTATTATTTTTTAGGTAATGAAGAGTTTAGGATATCAACCTATCGATTTTTTGTTTCTTCCGAACACGTGGGTGCCATCATCCTCGAGGGGGCATCGTTGACCCATGTCGCAGTCAATGAAAACGGTACCCGTCGGCGGGTGAGGAACAAGGCCAATTTGGTTAATCTCGAAAGCCGGGCTATCCCCGACAACTACCACGGGCTGTGGCTACCGTCAGACAGGGTCACATTGGAGCAGGAGTGGTCGACGCAAGCGTCAGCGATACAAGTCGGGGACTCAATCTCGCGGACTCTCAGCCTGTACATTCAGGGCAGAAATATTGACTCGTTTCCAGAGTTAACCGTGGATTACCCTGAGGGTATGAATGTCTATAGTGAGCAGCCGAAATTCGAAACTACCGATGGCGGTATGACGATGACACTTCGCCAGGTTATTGTGCCACGAGCTGAGGGGTTGTTCGATATACCGAGTTTGGCCATACCTTGGTTTGATACTGGCAACAATACAATCGCGGTGGCCAGTGTGAAGGGGTTGGCTCTGAACATACAGCCTAATCAGGTACAGACGCTGGCGCTGGGGGAGCCGCAAACCGAAGGGAGGAGTGAAAAATACTGGCGCTATGCCACCGTGGTTGCCGTCCTACTCTGGTTGCTCACCTTGCAGCGCCTCTATCGAGCTCGTAAGCAACTAAACGGGCTGGGAAGAGCGGCGGTAGGAAGTAGTAAACAGGACAAGTGTAACCTTCAAGTTGCGTTGGAGCAGCGTAACCACCAAGCCGTTGTTGGGGCTTGGGGAGTTGCTGAACCATATGTAAAAAAAGAATGTGGCCAATTAATGGATGCCTATTTTGCGGCATTTTATAGTCGGTCAATAACAGACGGTGAGCCTGAGCGCATTGCAGTCCTCAACCATCTCAAGGCAATGAGGTTGGTTAAGACAAAAAGCGCAGACTTTGCCCCGATCGAGCCCTAGTTAAAGGGGAATACCAAGTTCCGAGATGTAACTAGAAATATAAAATATCGTATAAGATTAAAAGCGGTAGGTGAAAGTTGCCGTTTTTTTGTTTTTATTCAGCTTAAGTTCAATATTCCGCGTGCAATGCAAACTGTTCTGTGAATAACGCAAACTAAATACAGCGCCATCTGTTTTTGCTATAGGTAAATCTATGTAAATTAATTGTCCTTCAATCTCTGAATATCCATTTATTTTCGTTGAAATATGATGTTTTAATTTTCCCGTTTCGATTGTTTTCTGCCGATGAATTTCATTGCTTTGTTGTTGTTTTGGCTTTAACTTTCTGTATTTTAAGCTTTTGCTTTCGGTTGCTTGTCGAATTACCTTTGCGCTTTCGACCGGTTTCAATCTGGTTAATACAGCAAGCGAAGAAATTCATGAGAATATTTTATGATTTAAGGTTTATCGATTCGTATCTCAGGCATGGATAACCCACATGATAAAGCCATGATATTGGTATATGTTATATATATTGATAAGCATATTTCTATCTTCTTATCACTGCTTAAATTAATATTATTTTAGATTAAAGCTAAACCAAAAAGGTGCTCTTGAGCGGTCTATAGTAGCTTTATGATTAAGGAGTCGACGATGGGTGTAAATAATAAACTAATGGCTGTTGTTCTTGCTTTGTTGCTCGCGGGGTGTTCATCGACTATCGCGCTTGAAAAAGGCCAGACCTGGGAGCAGTTTGGCTATGATTTGGCGATGCGCGGAAGCAAAATGATTGAAACATCACGCCTTGAATCCGTGGATGTGGCTGCCTACAAAAAAGGCTATGTCGCTGGCTTAAAAGCATTCTGTGATCAGGATGGATATGATATCGGGCTCAGCGGGCTGTTCTATCAAGGTACCTGCGATGAGATAAACCCTAATTTTGCCGAACAGTACAATATTGGTTGGGTTGACTATGAAATCAACCAACAGAATTACGACTGGGAGCTGGGCACCTACGATCCATCCATTGAAAGTGATGAATTCTAGCGCTCAAGCGAATAAACACTTCTTCAGCTAAGCCTGTTGGCTATCTGCCAGCAGGCTTTGCGCGTGCTGTACCTGTTCAGCATGCGCATCCTCAATCCTGTTATTCCACCACGTGCATATCCAGCCAACAACCTGATGACTAAATGGGCATTGGGTCTCATTTTTCAAAATAGATGATTGTCGAAATGATTCGACTAAACTAGTATCCATCCTATCTATTGGGGTTGCCAATGGCTGCGCAACTCTATTTGCATTTAGTGTTTTTGATTTTAATTTACTGATTTTAAATGATTTTAAATGATTTTGTGGTTTGGGGTGTTTTTCGAAACGATACGGCTGGATGGGCCGCCTTAGACCGTTATTCAGGGCTTCCAAATTAGTTTAAAGATTTTTCGGGAATGGTATGAAAACAGTGTTAAAGCCGACGTTGCTCGCGCTGAGTATGACAATGGGTGGTTATGTGATGGCAAGTTCAACGATGTTTAGTGACATGATTAATGTTGAGCGTACGGAGTCTGCATCATCAGCACACTGGCAGGATGATAAAGAGAAGATGGATGCTTTCATCGGTGGCTTGATTAACAAGATGACGTTGCAGGAAAAAGTGGGGCAGCTGGATCTGCAAAGTGGCTTTCGCAATGTCACTGGGCCATTTATCAATGAATCCTACGAACAGCAGATTAAAGACGGGCAGGTTGGAGCCATCTTCAATGCTTATGGTGCCGACTTTGGTCGTCAGCTCCAGAAAATAGCGGTTGAGGAGACCCGCCTGGGTATTCCGTTGATTGTCGGTCACGATATCATCCACGGTCACAAGACCATCTTCCCACAATCGATTGGTGAAGCCGCAACCTGGGACTTGGATGCGGTTAAACTCAGCGCCCGCGTTGCTGCAAAGGAAGCATCTGCTGATGGCATCATGTGGACATTCGCCCCGATGGCCGACTTGGTTCGTGACCCTCGCTGGGGCCGCGTGTCTGAAGCGGCCGGTGAAGACCCATTCTTATCAACGGCCATGGCCGTTGCCCGTGTTGAGGGCTTTCAAGGCGATGACTTAAGCCAAGAAGACACCATTATGGCGACAGCCAAACACTTTGTTGGCTATGGCCTGTCTCAGGCTGGCCGTGATTACCATACAACGGATGTCTCGGAGCACGAGCTTTGGACGACACAGATGCCTCCGTTCAAAGCCATGGTGGATGCCGGTGTTGCCACTTTCATGACGTCATTCAATGATTTGAATGGTATTCCGGCCACAGGTAGCAAACGCCTTCTGACCGATATCCTGCGTGACCAATGGGGATTCGAAGGTTTTGTGGTAACTGATTACACCGCCATCAATGAACTGGTTCCTCACGGTTACGCCCGTGACGATAAGCATGCAGCAGAGATCGCTTTTAATGCTGGTGCTGATATGGATATGGTTGGTCAGCTGTATATCAATTACCTCGAAGAGCTTGTTGCCGAGGGAAAAGTGTCAGAAGAAAAAATTGATACTGCTGTTCGTCAGATCCTCGAGATGAAATGGCGCCTTGGCCTGTTCGAAGACCCATATCGCTACAATGACGAGTCACGTGCCGAGCGTGAAATCCTCAGTGTAGAAAATCAAAATGCAGCCCGCGATGTTGCCCGTAAGTCTTTCGTACTGCTTAAAAATGACAACCAGACGCTACCGTTAAAAGACAATGAAATTAAGTCCATCGCCTTGATTGGTCCACTGGCGGACAGCAAGTTTGACATGATTGGTAACTGGGCTGCCGCGGGGGATCGTAAATCGCACCCTGTGACCGTGTTGGAAGGCTTCAAGCACCGTTTTGGTAAAAACATCAAGATCAACTATGCCAAAGGCGCAAGCTACGAATACATCTCTTCACAAGATGATATCGATGCACTTCAGGGTATCGGTGTTCCACGTATTACAGCCGATGATTCGTCACTAGAAAAAGAGATGAAGCGTGCTATTGCTGCAGCGAAAAAATCTGACGTGATTGTCATGGTCATGGGTGAAGAGCAGCGCATGTCTGGTGAAGCATCAAGCCGTACTGAATTAACACTACCGGGCAATCAGCAGCAGGTAATGGAAGAGTTGAAGAAGCTTGGTAAACCTATGGTGCTGGTGGTGATGAGTGGCCGTCCAAACGATTTGCGCTGGGCTGATAAGAATGTCGACGCCATCCTTCATGCTTGGTACCCGGGCACCATGGGCGGTATCGCACTTGCTGATGTTATCTCTGGTGATTTTACGCCGTCAGGCAAACTGCCGATGACCTTCCCGCGTTCAGTGGGTCAGGTGCCAATTTACTACAACGAGAAAAATACCGGCCGTCCTTACTTTGCGGATAACCCGAACCAGCGCCAGGAGCATTACAAATCTCGTTACGATGATTCACCAAATACACCACTGTACGCATTTGGCCATGGTCTAAGCTACACCCAGTTTGACTACGGTGATATTCGTCTAAGCAGCGAAGAGCTGACTGTGGATGGTGAACTGACTGTATCTGTCGATATTACCAACAGCGGTAAATACGCCGGCGAGGAAGTGGTTCAGCTATATACCCGTCAGCATGTCGGCTCGATTACCCGTCCGGTTAAAGAGCTAAAGGGTTTCCAGAAAGTGCATTTTGATAAGGGGGAGTCGAAAACGATTTCCTTCACCCTGACACCTGCCGATCTCGCATTCTACCGCGCCGATATGAGCTGGGGGGTAGAAGCGGGCACGTTTGATGTCTTTGTCGGCACCGCCTCAGACAATGTGCAAAAAGCAAGTTTCGAACTGGTTGAAAAATAATAAAATCTTAGCCCGTCATTGACGGGCTTTTGCAAAGGAATCATTTATGAAAAAAGCGCTGATTTCATGCTTGGTCGCAGGGGTCTGTAGCCAGCCGTTAGCCAATGCGGCGGCTGCGGATGTGCAAGTAACAGAAGCAAGTCCAGAGCGGCCGAATATTCTGTTTATCATGTCGGACGATCATGCCGTGCAGGCACTGAGTGCCTATGGCCATCCTATCTCCAAACTTGCCCCCACTCCGAATATTGATCGCATTGCTGCCAATGGGGCGCAGTTTCAGCGTTCCTATGTGACCAACTCCCTGTGCGGGCCGAGCCGCGCAGCGATGCTCACGGGTAAGTTTGGTCACGAAAATGGCTTCACTTATAACGGTCAGATTTTCGATGGTACCCAGTTCAACTGGCCCAACGCACTGCAGGATGCGGGTTATACCACCGCCATGATCGGCAAGTGGCATATTAACCGCATCCCGAATGGCTTTAACTTTGACCACTGGGAAATCCTCAATGATCAGGGTGAGTACTACAACCCGGATTTTATCACTGCTGACGGTGTGACCATGGAGATGGGCTATACCACTGACTTGATCACCGATAAGACCCTTGAGTGGTTGGATGAAGGGCGGGATAAATCCAAACCTTTTGCCCTGCTGATGCACCACAAGGCACCACACCGCAACTGGATGCCGGCTCCTCGTCATACCCAGCTGTTTGAGAACGTTGAGTTTCCGCTGCCAGATAACTTTTACGATAACTACGAAGGACGCAAAGCGGCAAGCCAGCAGTCGATGACCATTGCTAACCACACTCAGGACGGCCATGACATTAAAATGACGGTGGCCGAGGGAGAAGGCGAATGGCGTGAAGATATCTGGCCGCACTTGCTTGCCAGGTTGACCGACGAGCAGCGTGCCGAGTGGGATAAAGCATACCAAGCCCGTAATGATCACATGAATGCCAATGAAGCCAACTGGACTGAAAAACAGATGGCGGAATGGAAGTATCAGCGCTACATGCAAGACTACCTAGCGACCATTGTTGCCGTGGATGAAAGTGTCGGAGAGGTGCTCGATTATCTGGAAGAGAATGGACTGAGCGAAAATACCTTGGTGGTGTATACCTCGGATCAGGGCTTCTTCCTTGGCGAACATGGTTTTTACGATAAGCGATTTATGTACGAGGAGTCATTCTCGACCCCGCTGGTTATGCAGCTACCTGGGGTGATCAAGCCTGGTACTGTCGTTGATGATCTAGTGCAGAATATCGATTACGCGCCGACATTCATGCAGTTGGCCGGTCTGCAGGCTCCGGCAGAGGTGCATGGCAAGTCCCTGTTGCCTCTGTTGACTGACCAGGGGAACAGTGGTTGGCGTGATGCCCTGTACTATCACTACTATGAATTCCCCGGTTTCCATGATGTGGCCCGCCACTACGGGGTGTCGGATGGCCGCTTCAAGTTAATCCACTTCTACAACCCAGGTGATCAATGGGAGTTTTACGATCTGCAGGCTGACCCATCCGAAATGGTCAATGCCATCGACGACCCGCGTTACAAGGAAGAAGTCGGGCGCTTGCTCAATCGTCTTGCCCAGTTGCAGGACGAATATGGTGTCCCTCCACTGAAGGAATGGCGCGATGCCCCATTGGAGCGTCATCCGAACCCCTCATTGAAAGAGTTGTTTCCCCATAGTTTCAAGTAGTTGATACAGCCGGTAGCCGAGAGGGTGCCGGCTAGCTGTTTAGTGTATTCTTACGCGCCGGTTGCTTGTGGGCGCGATATTTATTTCCAAGCGTGATGAAAGAGGGAATGTGACAATGATGATAACGGTCACGAATAATTATAAAAAACTGTTCTCTGTCGGTCTGCTTGCCGCATCAATGGCAGGTTGTGGTGGTGGCTCTGGCGGGAGCAGTGATGGCAAGCCGGGGACATTACCTCCAGAGGCTGATTGGCCGTCGCCGGATATTTCAATCAGTGCTTGGTCCTTTAATGGCGGCAGTGGTCAGAGTGTGGCGTCTGCGAAAGTGGCAGGCAGCTATGCCGTTGCAGATCCGGCAGGTTTAAATATCGAAATAAGGGATATCCATCAAACGCTGAAACACCGTATTGACGCTGCTGATATCGTCGACCTGTTGCCCGATATGAACCTCAACCATGATAACGCATTGTGCGGGATGACATTTACCCCGTCGGGGCGCTTTCTGTACCTTGCGGTTTGTGATCGTGACGCGGGCCGGAGTGATGACGCCATTCTGGCATACAATACCAACACCGAAGCGTTGACCGTTTTCCACCGTCTAACTCTGCAGAAACAAGGCGCGAGCCAGTTGCCGCGTGTCGGTATGAACTATTTCTCTTCGACACTCTATGTTGGGGGGGATTCCGCTGTTTACCGGATTGATGCCGACCGCAATGCGGCATTTGAAGTTGAGCACAACGGGCGTCAGCTTGGCGTTGAGAAGATCGCGCTGGCGGGTCCGGTACAGGATATCGCGCTCGACATGGAAGTGGGCAATCTGTATCTGCAGACGCCCGACAGCGTTTACAAACTGCCGCACCACAGCCAATCTGTTCAGCGTATCTACCGGCAGGATAATCTGACTGGCATTGCCTTCAGCCGGGTGTTCGGCAGTGAGGGGGATGCTGGGCTGTATATCAGCGTGGAGCATGGGGAGCGGACGGGGATGCTGTTCTCCCCGCTAGAGACGGTGCGAAGCAGTGGCCAGATAGCGCCAACCCCCTATCTGCTGACAGAGCAGCGCTGGCACGACTTCAGCCTAACAGCAGACGGCAAGTTACTGTTTGCCGACAATGGTGCCCATCTGCTGCGGGACAATACAGATTTGCGGTTGGATTTTGACGCTTGGATGCGTGATGAATTGGCGCAGTATGTTGCAGCGATAAAGGGGCTGACCGCTTCGGGGATGTCGGGGAATTACGCCTCTCCGGAAGGTTTCCTGCACCGCAAACTGGAGCATACCAATCCCAACACGTCACCAATTGCCGATAACGTTGGCTGGGCACTATACCTGTTGATGGTCGCTGATCAAATTGAGCATGATCCAGAAATTGAGCAGTACATAGAGCTATTGATCAAACGTCACGCGGGTCTGCATGAGGACGGCAAGGGCGGCGTGAAAAGCGTCGATGGCCACTTTGTGCGTAACTACAACACTGATGGCTCGATTAATGCGGGTAACCCGCAGTACCAGGTCTACATCAGCATGAAGTTCTTGCCTGCTGCGATCAAAGCGGCAGAGATGTATCCCGATAACCAGAACATTGCCAGTTATGCCAAATACCTCCAGCAAGTGTTCCAGCGAGCTGGGGATGTGGTAAGGGCTGAGCAGCGTATTACATGGGACTCAGATGACTTTGGCCCGGTACGCCTTAACCGCCTCATGTCCAACGAGACTTGGCTTTACGGTGATATTGCTGCAGCTCAAGACCCCCTTGCAACCCGCAACTATGGCAAGTTTACCTACGAAAGGGAAAACTTCCTCTACGACTACGAGTTGCTTGATCAGCCAGTGATTAAGTCCTCCCATTCGGCGTTTATCATTATGGGGGGGCCGCTTATTTTGGACCACCACTTCCATGGTAAGTCGTGGGCGGAACAGAACAATAACTACTACGCGCTGACCCAGTCGGAAACCGATGAGATGGGCTTTACCTATTTTGCTGGATTCTCTGCCGGCCATAGCCCGAATTCGAACGGCAACTATTATAACGATGGTCCGACCGACCATCCTGATGATTTTATTCACTTCCCAGCGGTGAGCGGCTTTGGCCAGCTAGGCAAAACCGATGCCGTTGTCGGCGCTTACATGGCCTACCGAGATGGCCGCCGCCAGACCATGGTCAGCGCGGGAGACACCGATGCGCAGCTGCTAATGCGCTGGTCGGCCAACATGCCTGACTACGACAAAATGAGCGTTGGGATTGCGGACTTCTGGTACGGCGCAATCGGGCTTGCAGAAACGATCCAGCCGGGGGTGGTTCAGCCATTTAGAAATACCTTCTATCGCCCTGAAGTCCAGATTGGTTTTAATGAACAAAATCGCCAGCAGGTGCTCTACTCAACCATGACACCAAGGCTGGTCACTGGTATTCGCGCCGATGGCAGTGAGGAGGCGTTTGGCTACCACCTTTCACCGTTTGTGGTCCCGACCGGTGAGATATTTGCCGAATTTCGCGTGGAAGACCCACAAGGAGATTGGGTCGAACTCGATGATATCGTGGGCATCCACAATATTACTGCCCCATTGTCTGGACGTGAGGTCATTTTCAAGAACCCTAACTTTGAGCTTGGGGCAAACGTTGGTTGGGAGACTGTTGCTGGGAATGTGACAAGTGGCGGCAGTATTCATGGTAGCGGAGTTACTCTGCAGGATGATGCGATCTTAACCCAGGCCGTCCATTTGCCGTATGGGATGGAAGGCAGTGAGTACCGGATATCGACGTTGATTGAACCGCAAGGCCAAGCCGGAAGAGCAAAGTTGCGCCTGAGTTGGTCATCTACGGGCAATTTTGCCGACATCGATCCTGATAGTCAGGTAGAAAGCTCCAATGTGTTTGGGAATTGGGCCAACAAAGTGATGAGCCTGGATATTAAGCAACCGGCTAATGCGAAATATCTGCACATCGAATACTTGACCGAAGGTAGTGGCTCGTTTGTGTTTGGTAATACGGCGTTGCAATCTTTTGGCGCGAAACAACCCTTCAGCAATGGTGACTTCGAGCAAGGTAGTTCGAACTGGAACTTGAGCAACCGTGTTTACATTACCGATGACTCCAGCGAGGTTATTCAAGGCAGCCACTCGCTCAAATTCGATTTGAGCGGCGGGGTGACAAATTGGCAGAGCGCAGAGCGCAGGATCGATATTTCGGACGATCCGGCAGGAACCCGTTATCTGGTTCGCTTCAAAGTGGGTCAGCGTGACCTGGCGGAGGCGAAATTTGAAATCAAGTTTGATATCGAAAACCCGCAACGCCCACCTAACTCTGAAGCAACCCCTACCGGTGACTGGCGAGATGTTGGTTTTGTTGACAATGATAGCCCCGAAGAGATCACGGTAACGGCTCGCAAACGCCCGGGCGAAACGGCGTTGAACTTGGTACTGCGGATGAAGCAGGACGGTAGGAATGCCGGCAGAAGCACTGTGGTATTGGATGATGTCCGGGTATATCACCAACAGATCCTCGACGACAGTTACTGTAATAATAGTGCTCAGTGCTACTAGTTGTGCAATCATCACTGAAGTGATCAATTAGATTGTCGACAAGCCTAACCGCGATGCGGTTAGGCTTTTTTTTATCTGTTATGCCGTGGCAAGGCGTTATTCTACTTTGGTTGCATCTTGCCATCGCGGGTCGTTGAAAAAGGCTACTTTTGCTAAAACGTTTCGAAATGAATGAAAAGTAACCAGAGTTATTTCTATAGTATCGGATCAGAAAGTTAGATCCATATCAAACTTTCGGTCAATGACAAGCCGGGAGGTGGCGATATGGCGCTTGTGTTGCAGTTACTATCGGCTGGTGAAATGACTTTAATAACGTGCAGATTGGATTTAAGTTTATGATTTATTGTGATTTATTATTTCCAGTATAGCGGTTGTAAGAGCAAGAAATAAAAAGTGTGACCCATGTACATGATTTGATACCTGTTGTTGACAGTAAATGGGGCTTTACTTACTATTTGTAGAAACGTTTCAACACAAACAATTTTCTACGAAGAGTACGGTTATGGCCCAGGTCAAGCTGCAAAACATAAACAAAATTTATAAGAATGGTTATCACGCTGTTCATGATTTTTGTCTGGACATCAAGGATGGTGAGTTCATGGTGCTGGTTGGTCCTTCGGGCTGTGCCAAATCGACCACACTACGAATGATTGCCGGGCTTGAAAGTATTACCAGTGGTGATCTTCATATCGGTGATAAGCATTGTAATTCTGTTCTACCGAAAGACCGTGGTATTGCCATGGTGTTCCAGAACTACGCACTGTATCCACACATGACTGTGCGCCAAAATTTGGCGTTTGGTTTGGAAACCCGCAAGAAGTCGAAAGAGGAAATTCATCGTCGTGTGACAGAAGCCGCAGAGTTGCTGGAAATCACTGAATTGCTTGATCGCAAACCGGGGCAAATGTCTGGTGGCCAGTGTCAGCGCGTTGCATTAGGCCGTGCGATGGTACGTAAGCCTGAAGTCTTTTTGTTCGATGAACCGCTTTCAAACCTGGATGCGAAATTGCGTGTTTCGATGCGGATGCGCATATCCCGCCTGCATGATGAACTCAAGCAGAGCGGTAAACCGGCAACCATGATCTATGTCACCCATGATCAGGTGGAAGCATTGACCATGGGTGACCGAATTTGTGTGCTAAACCGCGGCGCAATTATGCAGGTTGACACACCCATGAACCTGTATCACAAACCAGTGAATAAGTTTGTCGCGGAATTTATCGGCTCACCAACGATGAACATGCTGGAAGGCAAACTGACTAAAACCGAATCCAATAACATGGCAGTAGAAGTCGATGGCCATTTATTCGAATTGCCTGAAGCAAAGCAAGCCCGAGCTGAACAATATAACGGACACGAAGTATTCCTGGGTTTGCGACCAGAACATATTAATATCGGTGAAGCAAGCAACAGCTGCGAAGCCAAAATTACAGAAGTGGAAGAAATGGGTTCTGAGTCTTTTGTTTATCTAAACTTCGCAGGTAAACAATTGATTTGTAAATATGTAAACCCAGACATTGCATTGTGCAAACAAAGCATGCATCAAATTTCTTTCAATATGGATAAGTGCCATATTTTCGATAGAAGCACCGAAGAAAATATTTTTATTCCGACAGAATAACAGACAGTTTTAAATTTATATTATAGGTATTTTAATTTCATGATTCACACTATTTCTGACTCAAGCCATGTAGTCTCAAATGGCTTACTAAACCTAGAATTTACTGAGCATAATGTTCTGAAGAATATTAAATCTGGCAATGTAATGGTAAACCTTTACGAGCCAAGTGAATTCGAAGGTGCTTTGTCAAATGTATATATTCGCGTTAAAAGCGATGCTGGCATTTCATTTATGCCGCTTATGCACCTTAATCACAATATGCGCGCTTTCCGTACTGAAGCGGGATTGGTTGGCTGGGAAACCACCACAGAAGCTTTCCGTGCAACAGTTGTCATGAGCCTGGATGCACAATCTGAAAAAGTTTTCTTTACCACTCAGGTAGAAAACCTGCAAAAAGATGCTCTGAAATACGACTTGGTATTTGGTCAAGATCTTGCTCTTGCCGATGAAGGCGGCGTAAAAAGCAATGAGTGCTACGTCAGCCAATACCTGGATCATCAAGTATTTAACCTAGAGCAAGCGGGTTATGTTATCTGCTCTCGCCAGAACCTGCCTCAGTCTACGGGTAACCCTTGCTCTCAAATTGGCTCACTGACTGATTCAATTGTTGGTTACTCAACTGACGGTTATCAGTTCTTTGGCAAGAACTACCGTTTTGAGCCAACGCCAGTAGTACTTTCTGAGCCGACGCTAGCTAACGAAAAACTACAGTTTGAAATGGGTTATGTTGCGCTGCAAACTGCGGACATTACACTGGCCCCTGCGCAACAATCTCAGTCGGTATTCTACATTGCCTTCGGTACTCACCTTGAAGGGGCGAATGTTGCTGAAGCGGGTGATCTTGAGGCTATCAAAGCGGCATATTCAGCGCCTGCAATGACCGCGGCAACAGAACAAACACTGCCTTCATTCTTCCTAAATGGTTATAACGTGCTTGTTGGCGACGAGCTTACGGCAGAAGAAATCAAAGACTTCTTCGGTGAAGAGCGTCGCTTTGCTGAAGAGCAAGACGGCAAGCTATTGTCTTTCTTCTACGGTAAGCAAAAAGGCGAAAGCCGCTATGTGACATTGCCTGCGAAAGAGCGTGTGCTTGAGCGTTCAACCGGCCACATGGTTTCTTCTGGCAACTGCCAGGACTTCCAAAATGCCGTGATGAGCTCAACCCACGGTATGTATGGTGTGTTCAACTCACATGTCGTCATTGGCAATACTTCATTCAACAAACTGTTGGGTGTCGACCGTACGTCTTTGAACCTGTTTAAGTACAGCGGCCAGCGTATCTGGGTGAAGGAAGGCGATGATTTCCGTATCCTTTCGATGCCATCTGCCTACGAGACCGGTCTTAACTTCTCGCGCTGGGTATACAAATACCAGCAAGGTTATATCGTTGTAACCAGCTTCAGTGCGCAGGATACCTCTTCAATCCAGCTAGACATCGAAACCGTTAATTTATCTGATGCGCTTGAAGTCATTGTGACCAACCAAATGGTAATGGGTAACAATGAAAATGATGCCAATGTCGTGGTTGAACACAAAGATGACTACATGACAGTATCTGGTGATTTCGAGCTGATGAACTCGGTTCACCCTGAGCTGACCTATGCGATTCGCCCTGATGCTTCACTGGCGGAAGTGTCGCTAGTGAAAGCTGACGACAGTGTTCGTTACGTACTGTTCCAAGGTAAGGTACAAGACAAGGCAAGCCTAACAATTCAAGGTGCCATGAACGCTGATCAGGTAACGGCTCCGCTAACACTCGACTTTGCTGCTGAAATTGAAAAATACCAAGCTTCACAGCACGCACTGATCAATAACTTCCACATTGATTTCGAGAACGACAGTTACAACGCCCAGAAGTTGAATGACACTATGCAGTGGTTCACCCACAACGCATTGGTGCACTACAGCACGCCACACGGCCTAGAGCAATACTCTGGTGCGGCGTGGGGTACGCGTGATGTCTCTCAGGGCCCATTCGAATTCTTTATGTCGATGCAGCGCTATGACCGTGTAGTTGACCTATTGAAAACCATCTACAGCCACCAGCATATCGAAACCGGTACTTGGCCGCAGTGGTTCATGTTCGACAAATACGCCAAGATCCAGCAGGAAGACTGCCACGGTGACATCGTAGTTTGGCCTTTGAAAGCCATTGCTGACTACATCACGGCCACCGGCGATCTGGATGTACTGAACATTGAAGTGCCATACACCAGCATCGAAGACGGCTTTACCTTTACACCGGAAACCTACACCCTGTTTGCCCACGTTGAGCGTCAGGTTAAACACATCATCGACAACCTGATCCCGGGCACATCGCTATCATGCTACGGTGACGGTGACTGGGATGATACCCTGCAGCCGGCTAACCAAGCCCTGCGTGAAAACATGGTCAGTGGCTGGACTATCCCGCTAACCCTGCAAGCGCTGAAGACGATGAGTGCCGCGCTTGAAGGTAATCCTGATTTCGCCGTTTTTGTTCACAAGATCAATAAACTGGCTATCGAAATGGAAGAGGATTACAACAACTTGCTGATCAAAGACGGTGTTATTGCTGGCTTTATCCACTTACCGAACAAAGACGTTGATCAGGTTGAGTACCTCCTTCACCCGTCAGACAAGAAAACAGGCATCAAGTATCGCCTGCTGCCGGCCTCACGTTCGATCATCTCTGAAACGTTCGACAAAGAGATGGCAGACAAGCACATGGCCATCATCGAAGAGAACCTGGTTCACCCTGACGGCGTGCGCTTGATGGAGAAAATGGCGAAATACCAGGGTGGTAAGCAGAGCTACTTCAAGCGTGCCGAGCTGGCTGCAAACCTTGGCCGTGAAGTGGGCCTTCAGTACTGCCACGCCCATATTCGCTTCATCGAAGCTCTGTGTAAGATGGGTAAAGCGGATGAAGTGGCGCAGAACCTGTACAAGATTGTCCCTGTGGGTATTCAAAAGGCCGTACCGAACGCAGAAGTGCGTCAGTCCAATGCTTACTTCTCAAGCTCTGACGGTAAGTTCAATGACCGCTACGAAGCGTACCGTGATTTCGACAAGCTGAAGAAAGGCGAAGTCGCAGTGAAAGGTGGCTGGCGTATCTACTCGAGCGGCCCTGGTATCTACATCAACCAGGTGATCAGTAATGTACTGGGTATCCGTTTCGATAACGAGTCTTTGGTACTGGACCCTGTGATTGCCAAGCAGATGGGTAAAGTGACGCTGGACTTCACGCTATACGGCAAGCCATGCCGCTTGGTGATTAACCCAGAGCAAGGGACTTACACACCGAAACGTGTTGAGCTTAACGGTGAAGAGCTTGCTATCTCGCTAATGCCAAATGCTTACCGTACCGGTGGGGCGCTTATTGAGAAGCAAGTTGTTGCCTCTATGCTACAAGACACCCAAAACGAGTTGGCGATCTGGCTGTAGCCAATGGGCCTGACACCCCGGATTCCGGGGTGTCAACCTCATCGTCGGTCGTATTCTGTGTTATGCGTCAACGTTACTCTGTTCTGATTTGTAGAAACGTTTTACATGATCCGTTATACTTCAAGTTAACTAGCTGCAAATACAAAATATTATTTTCGTAAGCAAGGCTGTAACTGTTACGGTTTAAGTAAAAGGAAAAAGGTTTAGCTAATGAGGCCTACAATCAAAGATGTCGCAAGAGAAGCGAAAGTGTCTATTTCGACAGTGTCTTATGCGATCAACAACAGTGATCGTATTAGCGAGAAGACTCGCAACCATGTGTTAGAAGTAGCGAAAAAGTTGAACTACTCAGCGAACAGTAATGCTAAACGTCTAAGACAGAAGAATGTGGGTGCCATTGGTATCTTCTTTAACTCTTGGTTCGGTCCTATCTATAGTGAGTTGGTTCAGGGAATTGAGCGCAAAGTTCACGAAATGGGTTATGACTTGATTGCCTGTAGTTTGTTCGGCGGGTCCGAGTCGACGGCGCACCGCTACCTCAAGGATCAGATGATTGATGGTGCCATTATCTTGAGCAACGCCTTTGATGATGATTTCCTGAAGTCGGTCGCTTCAAAAGACTTACCAATTGTTGCCTTGGACCGTGAAGTCAAAGCAGAGCATATTTACAATATCCTGATTGACAACTTCGGTGGCGCATTTGGTGCAACCAAGCAGCTTATTGCAAGTGGGTGCCAGCAAGTTCACTACTTCTGTGGTCCTGATGACTCATACGACAACCAGAAACGCTTGGAAGGCTACATTGCCGCGCTTGGCTTCTACAATGTCAAATTTGATAACAATTTGATTATTAAGTCTGATTTTACCGAAGAAGACGCATATTTGAAAATGAAGGAAATTATTGACCAAGGTGAAACACCGAAAGCAATATTTTCTGCAAATGATGAAATGGCTCTGGGTATTATCCGGGCTGCAAATGAAAGTGGTATTAAAATTCCAGAGCAACTAAAGCTCATTGGTTTTGACAATATCAGAGAATCTGAAAGAACGACACCGGCATTAAGTACTGTTACTCACCATAAGTATGAAATGGGTGTTAAAGCTGTTGAAGTACTATTTAGTGCGATGAATAGCGAAGAAGAAATTGAACAAGTAACAATTCTACCAACTCAAATTGTTGAACGAGAAACCGTGTAGTTTTTATATTTGTTTTATTCTTTCTTTTAGGTCCAAAAACATATCTAACAATTGGTTGCCATGAAAATTTCATGGCAACAGCCATGTTTTGTGATTTGGGGCAATATTATATAGCCTTATAAGGATAGCGAAATGAAATACAAGTGGCTTACAGTTCTCTTAGTTGCCATGGCAAGTTCTGTTTGTGCCAAAGAAAGAATAGAGTTTATGGTGTCATCAGGTGACCAGATGGCATTCGTTAATGAAGTTATCAAACCTGAATATGAAAAGCGTTATCCTGATGTTGAATTAATTCTCACTAACGATGGCAACCTCGAAACACGTATGGCCGCGGGTGATTACCCCAATGTGTATGCCGGGATCTTTGGTTACATGGTACCAAGGTACGCCAAGTTAGGTCGCTTGATGTATCTTGACGACTTCGACGGCTTCGATGAAATGACAGATCGCATCGAACCGCAATTTATGGAAAAGCACTTTGGCCGCCAGTATTACATCCCTTGGCATGCTACCACTCAAATGATGATTTACAACAAGGACCTATTCCGCGAAGCGGGCCTTGACCCAGAGTTACCGCCTCAGACTTGGGATGAATTGCTGAGTGCAGCTGAAAAAATTAATAATTTGCCGGCACGTTCGAATGGTAGCCGAGTTCATGGCGTTGCCCTTTGGAATGACGCGCTTGCAAGCGGTGGCTGGTACTGGAACATGCTGTCACCCCTGTATTACAACTTTAACGATGGCGAATACCAGCTACTTAACCGCTATGGTACTCATCCGGTGTTCGATAAAGAGGAAGCGGGTATGGTGCCATTCCTCGAGACCATGAAGCAGCTTCAGCAGTTCGCACCGCTGACAATGGAGCAAAACTTTTTCTCACGTACTATTGGCATTTGGCCACAATACGGCATCGCCTGGCGTGTTAACCTTCAGGACGCAGCAGGCAAGCCAATGGTGATTGGCGAGGATGTCGGTATTGCACCTATTCCGGTTCGAGAAAAAGGTGATACGCATTATTCAAACCTTGATGGTCGCGCATTGATGGTATTTAAGAATACCCGCCATATTGAAGAGCGTAGCTGGCAACTGATTGAGTTGTTGATGGAAGATGATTTTAACCTCAAGGCGAATATGGCGCTGCAGAACTTACCGACCCTAGCGTCTCTGCAGGAACACCCATACTTCCAGACTCCAGACATCAAACCGTTTGTCGATCAACTACAACATGTGGTGATGAATGAGTCCAATGCGGCGGTATCAGAAGTATCGAGTATCATACTGAATTATTATTCGCAATCGGTTGTTATGAACAGGCTAACACCAGAAGAAGCGGTTAGCGCAGCAACAGAAGATGTTAAGAAGATAATGCACCGGTAACGGTTAACGATATTGCGAATTCGGCTGCAGCCCTTGCTGCAGCTACCTAAAAGATTTTAATTTTTAAATGGAATAAAAGCCATGAACATAAAACGTTACTGGGTGCCATACCTGTTTATGTTACCGTGGGTAGCATATTTCATAATATTTATGCTGTACCCATTCTTCTTGTCGTTACAAAATAGTTTTTTAGATATAAACATTCTTAACCCAGAAAATACTCGCTTTGTTGGCCTTGGTAATTGGGTGACGTCAGTAACAGACTACAAATTTTGGAAATCAATTTTTAACGTTTTCTTTAACCAAATTATTTTCATTACCTTGAGTTTCGTCTGTGCGATGGGCGCAGCATTAATGCTGAATGAAATTACATTCTTATCGAGCTTATTTCGAACTGTACTCTTTATTCCAGTTGTGACTTCAATCACGGTTGCAATGATCATTTTTGATTTTATTGCAGGACCGAATGGCCCGATTCAGTCCTTAATGATGGATTGGAATGTACTGAGCTCGCCAATCTTCTGGAAATTTGAAAAGTGGCTGCCGATGCCGGTGATCGCGGTATTCAGTGCTTGGAAGTGGTTCGGCGTCCAGATGATTATTTTCCTTGGCGGGATTGCCAGCATTAACCGTTCATTGCTTGAAGCCGCGGATATTGATGGTGCGAGCTGGTGGCGCAAGGTGACCAAGATTATCTTGCCGCTGATCAAGCCGCAGATTGTGTTTGTGATGACAATCAATGTGATTAACGGTTTGCAGATGTTTACCGAAGTCTTCATGAACTTCGACTTGCAGGGCGGTCCGCACAACTCGGCCCTCACGCCGGTACTGCACTTGTACCAGACCGGTTTCGAACAGATGAAGATGGGTGAAGCGTCAACCATTGGCCTTCTGCTGGCGATTGTTATTTTCGTGTTGACCATGCTTCAGTTGAAATTGACTAAGGGTAAGGACTAACCATGAATAATTCTAATAAAGGTAAGCTGCTCATTTACATCGGCTTGTTAGCGGCCAGCTTGATCGTGCTTTACCCGTTTTTCTTTATGATCATCAACTCATTTAAATCGGGTTCGGAGATCATGCACTCCCCGAATGCGCTGCCGACCTCATGGTCTGCCAAGGGCTATATCGAGGTGTTCGATAGCGTCAACCTATGGCGTATTTTCTTCAACACCATTTTTGTTTCGGTATCGGTGATGGTGCTTAACTGCCTGTTGTCAGCCATGGTGGCTTTTGCGATAGCCAAAACCAAGATGCCCGGGCGTCAGGTATGGCTGCGCTTGATTCTGTCTTCGATGATGGTGCCGGCGATTTTGTTCACTATTCCGGTTTACATGATGATGTATGAATGGGGCTGGGTGAATACGTATCGCGTACTGATCATCCCAGGGGCTATCAGCGCCTACAATATTTTCTTGCTGTACCAGTTTATGACCCAGGTTGATGAAGCCTACCTTGAGGCAGCACGTATTGACGGTGCTAGCGAGATGCGCATTTTCTTCAAGGTAGTACTGCCTATGATGCGTCCTGCTATGGCAACGGTCGGTATCCTGACCTTTATGGGGGCATGGAACGACTTCATGGGGCCGCTACTGTATATCCGCGATGATTCGATGCTGACACTTCAGCTTGCACTGTTCAAGTTCCAGCAAGATATCCCTGCCGGCAACCTCGAACAGGTATGGGCGATGACGACGATGATTGCCGTGCCAGTTGTGTTTGTCTTCTTCTTTATGCAGAAGAACTTCATCAAGGCGTTTACTGGGGTGGGAGTTAAGTAATGAATGTATCTCAGCTGAAAAAAATCGTTCTTCTTTTCTCTGTGGTGGTAGTGGCTTATTGGGCTGCATGGGGCAAGGCGTATTTCTTGTCCAAAAGTTATTTCGACTATGCGGTTGAGCAAGAGGCTGCTGGTCACTACATCATTGCCTTAAAAGGGATGAACAAGTTGGAATTGCGTATCGACGAGCAATATCTCGGCGGCTACCAGCAAGTGATCGAGACGTGGGAGCAAGCGCTGTTTGGTATCCGCCCTGCCTTCTATGAGGAAGCATTAGTGGCCCCGGGGCGTTTGATCCCGCAGTTTGCTGATGAAGATCTTCAAGCGTTCATTGATATTTATGTCCAGCTGGATACCAAGTATGTGCCGGAAGTAGCCCATATGCAGCTTCAGCGCGCTAGGCTGGCTGGCAATGAAGAACTCTCTGCAGAGATGGAAGAGTTTCTTACCCAAGCATTCCCTTACTTTGATTTTAATTAATCATGTTTCACTTTTTTGCCGCCCTGCTTGGGCGGTTTTTTTTCAATGATCATCTGCTGAGATGACATTGCATTATTAGATTTCGGAGTATTGTATGGATTTTCCATATAAGAACAGTACTTTACCTGTTGAAGATAGAGTCGAAGACTTGCTGTCACGAATGACGGTAGCAGAAAAAATTGGCCAGCTGTGCCAATCCCCAATGCTTGAATACAATATTAACCGCGATATTTACCTCGAGCGTATCCGGCAAGGACATTGGGGCTCGCGTATCTTGGCTGATACGGCTTGGGCCGGTAACGCACCGGGTGAAACGGTGAGCCCGGCCCAGCTTAATGAAATCCAGCGCGCAGCCGTTGAGGGGAGCCGCCTTGGTATTCCGCTGATCATTGCCCGTGATGTAATTTATGGCCAGCAAACCGTGTTGCCCATCCCGTTGGCCCAGGCAGCGTCATGGAACCCAGAGCAAGTTCAGAATGCCTACCGCTGTATCGCCAAAGAAGCAGCGTCGCTCGGGATCCATTGGACGTTTGCGCCAATGCTCGATATCGTTCGCGACCCTCGCTGGGGCCGTGTTATCGAAAGTAGCGGTGAAGACCCATATCTAACCAGCCAATTTGCCAAAGCCGTGGTAAAAGGTTTCCAGGGTGATTCGCTGGCAGATGAAGACTCTTTGGTGGCTTGTGCCAAGCATTTCGTCGGCTACGGTGCTTCAGAGGGCGGCCGTGACTATGACACCACGGAGATTTCCGACAACTCTTTACATAATGTTTACTTGCCACCGTTTGCCGCTGCAGTTGAAGCAGGTGTCGAAACCGTTATGTCCGGTTTTAATGATCTGGGCGGTACGCCGGTGTCGGGCAGCCAATCGCTGATCAATGGCTGGCTCAAATCAGAGCAGCAATTTGATGGCATGGTGATCAGTGACTGGGGATCCATTTCGGATCTTGCTTATTTCGGTGTCGCCAAAGGCGCTGAGGGGGCTGCTGCAGAGGCGCTTAAAGCCGGTGTTGATATGGCGATGACCAATGAAGCCTATGAAGATCACCTTCAAGAACTTCTGGACAAAGAAGCCATTGATATTGCCCATATCGATGAGGCAACCCGCCGGGTACTGCGTACCAAGTTCAAGGCGGGATTGTTTGAGCGCCCTTATGTCGATGAGTACAAGCACAAGAGTGTCATGCGTCACCCAGAGCATCTGGCACAGGCGCTGACGGTGGCCGAGCAGAGTATGGTGCTGCTTAAAAACAACCACGATGTGTTGCCGATTGAAGCGAAGCCGATGACTATTGCAGTGATCGGTCCACACGCTCACTCTAAGCGCCAGCACCTAGGCTCTTGGTGCTTGGACGGTCGTGCCGAGGATGTGACCAGCATTTATGAAGGCATCAAGGCATGGACAGCCAAGCTCGACTGCACCATTGAACTGCTGACCGAAGAGGCGGCATTTACAGATGAAATGGTCGAGAGTGCTCACCGTGCCGATCTGGTGATCTTGTGTACCGGCGAAAGCCATCGCCGCACTGGTGAAGCGCGCAATGTTGCTGAGCTTACTTTACCTGCTGGCCAGGAAGAATTGATCCGCGCTATCGGTGAAGTCGGCAAGCCTTTGGTTGTGGTGCAATGTACCGGTCGCCCGGTACCGTCCGCAGCGACAGAGCAGTTTGCCGATGCGCTCCTGTACGCCTGGCAGTCCGGTACTGAAGCAGGCCATGCTGTGGCGCGTTTGCTGTTTGGTGATGTGTCACCATCTGGTCGCCTGCCGATGTCGGTACCGCGTAGTACCGGTCAGATCCCAATGTACTATGCCCGTAAGCCACTTGGCAAAATGCGCGCATTCCAAGACTACCAGCCGTACAAAGATCAAAAAGACACCCCGTTATACCCATTCGGTTTTGGCCTGACTTATGGTGAGTTTGACTATTCCAACTTGCGTTTGAGCCAAGCTGAGCTGACGGCAGGTGACACTTTGTATGCAACAGTGACTTTGCGTAATAAAGGCACGCTAACTGCGACAGAAGTCGTTCAGTGCTACATTCGTCAGCAAGTTGCCTCAACGACGCGACCAGTTCGTGAGCTGAAAGATTTCTGCCGAGTAACCTTGGAGCCGGGTGAGTCGAAAGAGGTCGTACTATCGCTACCTGTTGAAAAGCTGCGTTTCTACGGCATCAACAAAACCTTCGCGCTGGAACCTTCGATGGTCGAACTGTATGTCGGTGGTGACAGCAATGCCACGCTAAGCGCGAGTGTTGAAGTGAGCTAACTCACCTCAAACGCACATATTTCATCAACCACTTTTCAGCAGCATACGGCGCCCCGTTGATCTTCGCGGGGCGTAAATAAGAGCCAGCTATCATGACGAAAGAACGACAGGCTGAGCCGTTAGCGACTCGCCCCAACATTATCTATATCATGTCTGATGACCATGCGATTCGGGCATTGAGTGCTTACAATAGCGATATAGCCCACCTAGCTCCGACGCCTAATATCGACCGTATTGCCCAAAACGGTGCGCGGTTTGACCAATCCTTTGTGACCAACTCCCTATGTGGCCCTTCTAGAGCCGCTATGCTGACGGGGAAATTTGGCCATAAAAACGGTTTCAACCATAACGGACAGTTGTTTGACGGTTTCCAGCCGACCTGGCCAAGACTACTCAAAGCCCACGGCTATACAACGGCTTGTATCGGGAAATGGCATATCAACCTCACTCCAGATGGGATCGACTTTGATCATTGGGAAGTCCTGAACGATCAGGGGGAGTATTACAACCCTGACTTTATTACCGCCCAGGGGGTGAAGCGTGAGCATGGATACACCACAGAGCTGATCACCCAGAAGTCCCTGCGCTGGCTGGAAGAGCAACAGCAGAGTGACCAGCCTTTTGCCCTGTTGCTTCACCACAAAGCGCCACATCGCAACTGGATGCCGGCCCCGCAGCACATGCGAGCATTTGAGCATACCACCTTCCCAGTACCGGATAACTATTTCGACACCTATGAAGGCCGTGCGGCGGCGGCTATGCAAACCATGACCATCTATCGGGATGCCCAGGAAGGCCATGATTTGAAAATGACCAAAGGGGTGGGGGAAACAGAATGGCGCGAGGATATCTGGCCGTTTTTGTTGGCGCGCTTAACTCCGGAGCAGCGCCAAGCGTGGGATGAAGCCTACCAAGACCGTAATGACTGGTTCAATGCGAACGAAGCCACTATGACGGCCGAGGAAATTGCTATCTGGAAATACCAGCGTTACTTGCAGGATTATCTGGCTACCATCAAATCGGTCGATGAGTCGGTGGGTGAGGTGCTTGATTACCTTGAAGCGAACGGTCTCGCGGATAACACCATTGTAGTCTATACCTCGGATCAGGGCTTCTACATGGGGGAGCATGGTTGGTTCGACAAGCGGTTTATGTATGAAGAATCATTCCGTGCGCCTTTACTGATCCAGTACCCGAACCGGATCAAACCGGGCACCGTAGTGGAGCACTTGGTGCAGAACATCGACTACGCACCAACCTTCCTTGAATATGCGGGGCTTGATGTGCCTGCGGATATCCAGGGTGAATCTATGGTGCCGCTGCTTGATGGCGAATCACCTGCGGATTGGCGCCAGTCTCTCTACTACCACTTCTATGAATATCCGGCGATGCACGATGTGACAAGGCATTACGGTACCCGTGACAGTCGCTATAAGTTGATGCATTTTTATTATGATATCGACGAGTGGGAGTTTTACGATATCGAAGAAGACCCGACCGAGATGAACAATGCGATCAACGATCCGCGTTACCAGCATGAGATTGCGCGGCTAAAAGCCGAGATTGGCAAACTCGAGGCGAAATACGATGTACCGCCACGGGAGGAATGGGTCAATCTACCGCTTGAGTATGAGCCTGCGCCGACGCTGGAAGAGCTTTTCCCGGAAAGCTATCAGGTCGCTTGCCAATAGGCGAAAGCGAATTTATCTGTTCGTGCTTTACGTATGTCAATGAATTGGGGGGTAGGCCGCGTGTTCAGGCCTAAGCCCTGATTATTAAATAGCTACTGAAAGAGAATAAGAAGAATTATGTCATCACTATTCACATGGACGAGAAGAATTACCAATCGACTTGCTGTCACTATCGCTATTGCTTTTTGCTCGATTGCATTTGTCGGGTATGAGGGGCTAAGTGGGATGAACCAGCTATCCAATCAAACTGCCAGCTTGGTTGAGGATGATTTGGCCAAGGTCATTACCATCAGCGATATCCAGCAGCGGGTTGAACAGGCTCGGGTACATACCTTACTAGCCATACAGCATGATCCCGATACCTTCAGCAGTCGTTACCATGAGCACCCCATTTCGGTTCATACCGATTTGATCTTTGAGAGCTATGATGATCTTCAGGCGCTGTTTTTTGATGTGATGACATTCAATATGGGGGAAAGCTTAGAAGCGGCGACAACGAAAGCGAGTTCTCTCACCGATGAACTGTTCTTTTCTGGCTTTGAGGTGATTGTTGAATTGCTGGAGCAAGGTGAATTTCAACAAGCTAATGTGCGGTTGCTCAACGAGGTGAACCCCAAGATTGAGCAACTCAAAACGTTACTCAGTACGATGAACGACCTGAGTGCGACTGGCGCGAGGGACGCATACACAGAAGCGGTCAGCGATGGCCAGAGCTTTGTTTTCAGCATGAGCACAGCGCTGATTGTGAGCACATTACTGTTAATCGGTATTGCCTATTTGACCATCCGTCGCATTGTGTTTGCACTAAAAGCGCTTCAGGCAACGGCAAATAACATTGCCGAGGGTAACCTGACATGCCGCGTGCAGGTTCAGGGCCAGGATGAATTTACTATGATCGCTGATGCGGTCAATAATATTGCGGCAAGGTTCCAGCAAACGGTTTCATTGATTGGTGATTCTGCTAATCAGCTTAATCTTGCCTCGCAGCAGAATACCCGGCTCAGTGAACAGACGGCATCAAATGCCGCCTCACAGCAGGCGCAAATTCAACAAATTGCGACTGCAACCGAAGAGCTGACGGCAACAGTCAGTGATGTGGCTGCCAGTGCGGTGGCTGCGGCTGAAGCTTCCCAGAAATCGGATGAACTAGCACAAAATGGCGTGGGGGTAGTGAATGAAGCTATTGCTCAGTCTGTTGAATTAGCAGAAGAAATTGAGCAAGCCAAAGTGACGATCAATGAACTTGGCAATCATTCACAAGCTATCGGTAGTGTGTCAGACACGATTCGTGAGATTTCCGATCAAACTAATTTGTTGGCGTTGAACGCCGCAATAGAAGCGGCGAGGGCGGGCAGCTATGGCCGCGGTTTTGCAGTGGTCGCAGACGAGGTCCGTACTCTGGCGCAACGCACCAAGAGCGCCACGGAAGATATTCAAGACACGATAGCTCGCCTGCAAAACGGTTGCCAGCATGCCATTGAGCGTATGGAGTCCGGCGATCAATATGCCCGAGAGAGTACGGTCAAAACTAAGCAGGCTGGCGAAGCATTGCAAGCCATCACCGAAACGGTTGCTGGTATTGCTGAGAAGAACATCCAGATTGCCTCGGCGGCTGAGCAACAAGCCGTGGTAACAGGGGATGTAAATACCAATGTGTTTGAAATCAATGCACTGGCTGATAAAACCGCGAGAGATTCTGAATCAAGCCAAGAGGCATCTGAATCCATTGTGAAACTGGCACATTCACTGACCAATGAGGTGAATCGTTTCAAATTATAGTTGTCTCTCTGTTTGGTAAACTGATGCTGTTGACCCAACCGAATACGGAGTTAAAAGCAAGAATATGGGGCTAAAATATACTTAATTAACGCGAAAAATAGCATTTATCCATAAAATTCGTCATGCGTTTTCGTTGGCCTCTCTTGCGCTAAAGCCTGAGAGGTTTTTTTATATTATTTACGTTGTGCTTAGCTCTCAAAAATGACATTTGGAAGATTAAGTTGTTGGTTTTGACTGAATTGTTTTGTTAGTCTTAATGCTAGTCGAAACGTTTAAATTGAGGCGTAAATGAAACTGAAAACGATAGCTATAGGTGTCAGCTTATCAGTAGTTGCCATGGGAGTAAGTGCTGGTAATGATGCTGTTAATAGCGGTGAGTACATTGCTTTTTTTGACCATACGTTACCCATTGAAGAGCGACTGGATGATATTAGTGCTCGCCTAACCGATAAAGAAAAAGGCCATATGATCACCCTGTGGAACGAGGGTGTTCCGCGTTACGGGTTGAAGTCATTTATGCCAGGTGAAGCACTTCATGGTCTGGCGGCCCCGCGAAAAAATGCTGCGACCGTCTTTCCCCAATCAATTGGTCTGGCTGCGACATGGCAACCTGAGGCGCTTAAGCGAATGGGGGATGCCGTGTCCGATGAAGCGCGAGCGCAATATCACAATGGTCCTGTGATAAAAGATGGCAAGCGAGGCCCACTAACGTTCTGGTCACCGGTGATCAATATTGCCCGCGATCCGCGCTGGGGCCGCACTCAGGAAGCCTATGGCGAGGATCCGTTACTCAATGGAGTCATGGCCAGCGCCTATGTTAAAGGTTTGCAGGGTGATCATCCCAAGTACCTCAAGACCGCAGCTGGTGCCAAACACTTCGTCGCCAACAATGAAGAACACAACCGCTTTAACGGTAATGCCAATATTTCAGAAAAACAGTTACGCGAATACTATTTCCCGGCCTACAAACAAGTTGTCGAAGAGGCTAATGCGCAAATTGTGATGACTGCGTATAACAAGCTTAACAATGAGCCTGCGGTCACCAATACATGGTTAGTTCGAGATGTATTACGTGGCGAGTGGGGATTTGATGGCTTCGTGCTTGGTGACTATGGTTCTGTACTGATGACCACCAAAGGATGGGGCGAACGCAGCTTCCACGGTCACGATATCTATGACAACTATGTCGATGCGACTGCCGCGGTACTTAATGCTGAAACCTTGGATTTTGATAACACCAGGCTGTTTCGCCAAGAGGCAATGACAGCAATAGCACAAAACAAAACAACCAGTGCCCAGTTGGACCGGGCATTTCGAAACACCATGCGCGTAGGCCTAAGGCTCGGCATGTTTGATCCAGAAGAACTGTCACCGTGGAAAGACATCCCGTTTGAAACAATGACCACATTTAAGCCGCTTGCACTTGAGCTCGCAGAGAAGAGTATGGTCTTACTGCAAAATGAGCCAGTGAATAGCCAACCGGTATTACCTATCGATAAATCTACGGTTAAATCTGTCGCAGTCATTGGCCCTAACGCGAACGTGTTGAACTTCGGTACCTACTCCGGTACAGCTAAAGATCCTATCACGCCATTACAAGGCATTCGAGATTATCTTGGTGATGATATCGACGTCATCTACGTACCATGGACCCAAAATCAAGGTGAACTTAACCCAATCCCACTAGAAAGTATTACATTACTTGATAACCAAGGGCTCGGTGTCTGGACCGCTGATTATTACACCAACCGAAATGGCAGTGGTAAACCTGTCGCTAATAACACGGTTGGCAACATTGATTTCGACTTTGGCAACAAACCACCACACAAAGACCTAGGTAACGAACATTTTGCTGTCAAATATACAACGACAATTGTACCTCCTCAAAGTGGCCTGTATACGTTAGGTGTTGAGTCCCAAGGCTATGAAATGGTGTTCGATATTGATGGGTCCACTATTTTACGAGACCACGGTAACAACAGCGAGCCACTTCGAACAACAGCAGAGCTTGAGTTGGACTCTCAGAAAACTTACACATTTACTGTGCTAGCTATGGAAAAGCGCGGCAGCTCTGAGCGCTCAGTCAAATTTGGTTGGGAACTGCCATCAGAAGACAGTATTTATGAAGGCGCAGAGCTTGAAGCGGCTAAAAAAGCCGATGTCGTTATTGCCGTTATGGGCTTATCGACTGAATATGAACGAGAGTCGATTGACCGGACTTCAGAAGGCCTGCCTTCTGAGCAAATTGATTTACTCAGAAGCATTATTAAGGTCAACCCAAAAACAGCCGTAGTACTACAATCAGGATCGTCTATCGAAAGTCCTTGGCTTAAAAGTAATGTACCTGCCATTTTACAGAGTTGGTATCCGGGTGAACAGGGCGGTGCAGCTATCGCTAATACCTTGTTTGGTGACAATAACCCAGGCGGTAAGCTTCCGCTTACCTTTGTTAAGTCCTGGAGTGACTTACCAGCCTTTAATGATTATGACATCAGCAAAGGTCGTACTTACCTCTATTTCGACAAAGAGCCGCTATGGGCCTTTGGTCATGGCTTGAGCTATACCCAGTTTGCTCTGTCAGATATGAAGATCAAGAGCAGCAAGGTAGCCAAAGACGGCCACATTGATGTCACTGTAACGGTAGAAAACACCGGTAAAAAGGCTGGTGATGAGGTGGTACAAGTCTACATTACGGATATGTTTGAGCGCAGTGAGAAGCCAAAGCAACGCCTGAAAGCCTTCGAACGTGTCTCGCTTGAAGCCGGAGAAAGCAAGCAAGTTAATCTCAGCATCGATGTCAGCGATCTGGCTTACTGGGACGAGAAAACCAAAGGTTGGATGCTCGGTGACAAATACGAAATCCGGGTCGGGAATGCATCGGACAATATCTTGCTGACTGATACTATAAATGTTGAGTAGCTGATCTCGTATTTTGACCGCCTTTATTAATGGTAATACTCACCGTTTGTAAAAAACGAACGGTGAGTATTTTTCAAAGGTAAAGCAAATTTATGGCACATTTTTACTGCTGCTCGATCAACGTTGAGCAGCTATTTTCATATCCCAGTAATGTGATTTTAAAAAGCAGGGGGGAATAAAGAGAGAGAGAGTTAGGTTGGGTCTTGATTATATTTCTTCGCAATCCGGTCGTTGTAAGTAGTACGTGGTTGTATAGAACACGTTGTTTTTTAAAATTAAAAGATAGATGAATTTCATGAACAAATTAAGTTTTGCTGCTTTGACAGCTTTAATAGCTCTTTCTGGTCAATTGAATGCCGCTGAATTACAGCATCGTTTGGGGGTAGGTTATAGCTCTACGGACTTTGAAGCATTAGGCGTTAGTTTTGGTTACGGCAATGGCATCAAGTTGGAATATGGTTATGATTTCAACCAAATTGCCGGTATGCATGTTTCCTATGAGCAGAATAAAGACGGTATTTTAAAGGGAGACACCTTTAAATTAGGTGGTGACATTGGCTATACGTTCGAATTTGATGAAGCGTCAATCAAGCCTTTTATTTCTGGTGGTTTTTACTCTTATGAAGAGAATTTTTACGATGACTCCGGCCTGTATTGGGGGCTAGGGGCTCGAGCCACGTACAAAAACTTCTATATTGATCTGCGCCAGGATTTCTTCGAGATGAAAGATCAAGGTATCAGTGTTGATATGGAGCAATTTGCTGTCACGCTGGGAATCAGGTTATAAGCTATAAGCACATAAAGCCAGTGATAGAAGAACGCTTGGGACAAACAGAGTTCTTTAATTCCATTGAACCGATTGTGACTTATCTCGATGAAAATGGTGAGTGGCAGAAATTGACTACGTTGCCAGCCCATAGAGCGAATCAAGGTTTTTCTGCTGACAAAACGGCAAGACAATGGCGCTTTGAATTGAGTTGAAATCGAGATAGCACATTCTCCGTAAGCCAGTTGATTATGAATTAAAGAGTGTTTTTGCGGTTTGAATCACCTTAGTGTCAGGTTAATAAATCTGGCACTTTGCCATCAGTTTAGTTGTTGAAATGTTAAATTTCATCCGTCTCCTTATAATGAATTTTATATGCTCTATGACGGTCATTTATTCGAGCGCTAGATGCTTGAATATTATTTATAAATAAAGAGATTTATGAGAAAAATTTTATCTTTAGTGGCTTTGTCCATGTTGAGTTCTGGTGTGTTGGCTGATCGTACGTATATTAACCCTATGGATCTCGAATATCAGTATGGTGAAAGGATTCCGGAACGCCGGCAATTTATTAAGGCTGAAGGGCTCGTTACCCGGCAAAGCGCAGATCCGGTTATCGTAAGCTTTGAAAAAGATGGCAAGCATCAGGGCTATTTCATGTTTGCCAGCCAAGGTCGCGGGTATTGGGTGTCCAACGATCTTATAACTTGGCAACATATTCAGCCTACTGGCGAGTGGCCGGTAAGCTATTTCACTCCAAGCGATGGTAAAGATCCGACAACAGAGAAAGATCCCGAGAGCGGACTCGAGTGGAAAGACATGATTGCTCCTGCGGCCCTGTCAAAGGACGGAAAAATTTACTTGCTCTCGTCCAACCGAAAAGGTGGGCTGACAACACTGTTTGTCTCGGATGATCCAGCATCAGGAAAGTGGGAAAAGGCCGACGAAAATCTGGGGTATCCCGTTGTGGGAGATAAAAACTTGTGGGATCCGGCACTCTATCATGAAAATGATCAATGGTATGTCTACTGGGGCTCATCCAACTTGTTTCCGTTGTGGGGTGCAAAAATAAATGAGAACAAGAAGGGATTAGAAATAGATCGCTTTGCCAAACCACTGTTAGCGATGCACCCGGATGTACATGGATGGGAGAGGATGGGTTTCGATCATACCTCTCCGCATGCCCCTTATGTTGAAGGGCCCGAAATGCTAAAAAGCGGCGATACATATTATCTTTCCTATGCTGGCCCGGGTACCGACGGAAATGTATATGGCGATGGCATTTATACTGGAAAGTCTCCTTTGGGGCCTTTTACCTACCAATCTCACAATCCGGTGACTTATAAGCCTGGCGGATATGTTCATGGTGCCGGTCATGGCAATACCTTTAGAGATGCCTTTGGTAATATCTGGCGCAGTGGGTCTAACTGGTATGGCGTTAACTGGGTGTTTGAGCGGCGTAATGTGATCCTACCTTCCGCTATCGATGCCGATGGTATTATGTACTCGTCGGCGCGATTTGCTGATTTCCCGCAATTTGCACCAACTGATAAATATAGTGATCCCAACGAACTGTTTACCGGCTGGATGTTGCTGTCCTATAACAAGCCTGCTTGGGCGACGTCCGAATTGTCTCCCGAGCGTGGTCGTACTTTTGATGCGAGTTTTGTGACTGATGAAAACCCTAGAAACTTCTGGGTTGCTGGTGAAAATAACGACGCTCAGCATGTAGTGGTTGATCTGCAGTCTGAAAAGACTATCAATGCAATTCAAATCAACTATGCAGATTATCTGGTAACAGGAGATGAGTATAGAGCGCCTCTTCCTCATGACAAGGCGATGGAAGATTACAAGAAGCGTATTTATACCCACTATCGCTTGTCAATATCCAATGACAATGAAACATGGGAGGAGATCAGTAATAACCTGGATAAGCATGAAAATCGTTCCAATATTTATATTGAACTAGATGAGCCTATAACAGCCCGCTATGTACGTTTTGAAAATGTTCATGTGGGTGTGAAACATCTGGCTTTGAACGGATTGCGAGTATTTGGATCTGCCAATGGTGAGTTACCTGCTGTACCTGAGAAGTTAACGACTATACGGGATGCTGATCGCCGTAATGTAACAGTGGCATGGCAGCCTGTTGAAGATGCTGTTGGTTATAACGTACGCTTCGGTATTGCCCCAGATAAGCTTTATCATACCTACCAGATATGGGGTGATGAGTTTGATGGTCAAAAGGAGATTCGCTCACTGGACATTCATGAAAGCTACTATTTTGCGGTCGAGGCGTTTAACGAGACCGGCGTCTCCAAGTTGTCTTCCCCTAAGATGGCCAAATAACCAGACTGTACCATGCTGGGTGCCGTTGAATTGAGAAAATAAAATGCGCTACTGATTTCCAGTAGCGCATTTTTTATTGTCTACGGCTGGGTGAACAATAAACGTAGTAAGGTGCGTTTCAATCAAAGCTCTGCCCGACAGGGACATTTACCTCAATAAAGTACTCCGGAGAGAGCGCGCGATCGTTCGCCCAAACGACTAGCTTGTTTAGTGGCTGGTCTGCCAGAAAATTGGGTTGGAGAAGAACCATAGGTCTTGCCAAGGATATTGATTACCTTGCTGTTTTTTCGGTTCCAAGGTGTCAGTGCTGGTACCACGTAGTCGTAGATAACCGTTTTGATGCTCGCGCGGAATGTTGATGGTTAGAGCAATGGTGTTGTCTTTTACTTGCCATTGCGACTGATCAATCCGCTGGATGACTTTGGTGGTGCTATTGGCGTTCGGTTCATTGGCAATGGCTGGATCAACCGCACCGGTAATTACGTCGATGCGGCTTAATACTGGAATATCACCGTTGGCATTTTGGCTATTACTGAGTTTGAGTTCGAGTTGCAGAGTTAGCATTTCTTCGTCTGCTCCAACCAATAAGGTTTCACCGAGAGAAGCGTTGTTGTTTGCTTTGTTATTGGTCGTGCCGGCACTCAAGTCGGCATTAAGTCCGCTGATCAGATCGCCAAACACCATAAAGCTACGACCGCGGCGAAGTCCATCCATGATGTCAGCAGGTTCGTTACGGGCATAGACATAGGTTTTGTTGTACTCACCCGGCCAGAAATCACGGCCACCGACACTGGCATGTTTATGTGAATCAGCTGAAGAGGTGATCCAGAAGCGCATACCGTTACCAAGGATATGATCCCAGACACCGCCGACAACGGCGGTCATTTGATCGGCCCCTCTAAAAGTCCCAAACTTATAATAAGCGCCGCGAGCCCCTCTGGCTGCCTGATGGCCTGGAGAGCCCACCATACCAATAAAGACGTCGGGATCGGTCTGGTGCCAAGTCATCAGCTTTTCAGGTGTTACCCTTGCCCACTCGTTGAGGCCGGTTGCTTGTCGGCTTGGGTGGTTTTTGATGATGATTGGCTTTTCATCCTGCTGAGCCAGGAACTCGATGCCTTTTTGCATGTGTTCGACATTGTTGCGCTTGCGGGTCAACTTGCGGTATTCCCTGATCGAGTAATCACGCTGGAACTGGACCAGGACATCACGCTCGGCAGCGTTGATCGGCATCATCACGGTGGCGTGCTCGCCATCTGGCACGTCCAGCTCAATACCGAAAAACTGATGGACTTCCGGTACCGCTTTCCGCGCCTCTAGCAGTTCAGGGTAGGCATGCTGGTCGAGCAACTTAGAATGCTCCGGGCCACCGTGGTCAGTATTGACTAGCCAGCTCAGGCCATATTTCTTGGCAGCCTGCGCATTATCAAGATACGTATGCTGACTGTCGCCCCCCTTGATGGGAGACCATGGGTCTGTGGATTTATCCCACTTAACGCTCCAGTGTGTGTGGGCGTGGTGTTCACCCGCAAGCCATTGTCTTTCTTGCGCGGCAACAGTCGAGGCTGCCACGCCCAGCGTAAGGATTGTAGCTAGTGTTATTGAGCGGAGTTTCATCTTATTACACCTTTAGTGTGTTAGTAATCGTTGGTTTTTTTATAACCAATTGTGTTGTCCGAAAAATGGCAGAAGATCGTCGATGATCTGACTCTTATATTTCTGGCCATTGAAAAAGCCATGTCCCTTGCCTTGGAAAGGTACAACCTGGCACTTCCGCTGAAGTGAGGTCGCTTTCCGGCAGAAAGCCTCAGCCGTTGAGATGGCGACGGTTTTATCTTCCGTGCCGTGGTAAATAACGGTGGGCGGCAAGGATTGTGATAGATGGTGGTAGGGAGAAAGCGATATCAGCGGACTGCCAGTCCAAGCTTCCGTCCAATGGGTTGGTTGGTAGAGGTTTGGCTCTGGGGCCATGATGGTGACCGGGTTAAACAGGACTAGCAAAGCCGGGGTGAAACTCATATCGCCATAGTCAGGCAACACCGCAGTGGCCGCGGCAAGTTGTCCGCCGGCTGAGGCCCCCGCTGCACCGATTCTTTTTTTATCAATGTGAAAATGCTCGGCATTGCGATAGAGCCAGTTCATTGCACTTTTTGCATCAGCAACGGCTTCGGCTACTCCAGTGTTGTGCCGGTTGCGAACCCGGTAATCAACCAGCATAGAGGCGATGCCCTTTTGTTGCAGTTGCTGGGCATAGTGAACGAACTGAGCGGGATTACCCCCAGCCCAGCCGCCACCAAAAAAGAAAACAAGTGCAGGGGAAGGCGTTTCGCCTGTTACGGTGAAAAGCCAGCTTTTTAGCTCTATGCCATCAACATGCTTGTAGCTGACCTGAATTGCCCCATTGATAGTTGGTGGGTATTTACTTGCATGCAGGTGCGATGAGTTCAACAATGCAAAGAGTAATACAGTAAAAATGCTCAGCCGAGAAATGCTCATAACTGCCTCTAGATTATTCTGCTGGTGGGATTGCTGGCAAAATGTATTCAGGTACAAATTGCAGCGGTACGCGCCGTTGTTGACCGGTATTGCTGCTAGTGACGGCGACGATAAGATCCAAGTCGGGGTTCACGAAAATAAACTGGCCACGAGCACCTCGCGCCGAAATGGTTGTTAGCTCTTGTCCGTTCAGGCGGAAGTTCTGGGTCCACCAGTAATAGCCGTAGTTGCCGTTTTGGGTTTTTGGGGTTGTCGCGTTGTGTAGCCATTTCCTGGTAAGTAACCGCTTACCATCAAACAGTCCTTCGTTTAGCACCAACATGCCGAACTTGATCATGTCGCGCGAAGTCATATGCAGTCCTGAGCTGGCTTTGGTCAGGCCACAGGCTGATTTTTCCCAATAGGCGTGTTCAATCTCCATCGGGGTAAAAAAGTGTTGTTCGGTAAAGGCGGCAAGATCTTTTCCCGTAGCGTTGAAGAGCACATGGTTGAGGATATCGGTATCGGCCCCCTGGTATTTAAAGTGCGCTCCCGGCTCAACATCGTCGCTTAATGAGAGATACAACTGGGCATGGTTGTCGACGGTGATCGGTAGTTGGTTTTCTGGACGGTTAGGTATTGAGATACCCGATTGCATGCTGAGCAAGTCATGCAGGGTAATTTCTTTGCTACCGCGGGCAAGGGGGGCTGTCTCTATATTGGGTAGGTATTTGATCGCGGGGTCGTCCACACTGTCGATAAAGCCAAGTTCAATAGCTTTACCGATGGCATTGGACAGCATATTTTTGGTGATCGAAAACATGAAGTGTGGTTTATCTATTGCCCCGTCATACCAGTAATCTTCCGAGATGAGCTTGCCTTTGTGGTGAATCAGCAGGCTGTCTATTTGACCATAATGTCCGGCGGCGATACCTTGGCGCAGCTGGTTGATTAATTGGCTATCAAGCCCCGTATCATGGAGGTCGGCCGTCGCGATGCCGTCGCTGCGGGAGACGGGAGTGCGGTAGCTGCCGTTATTCTCCCGTGTTGATATGCCAGCGACTGTTGGCTGCTCGAACGTTGTCGAAACATGATTCAGGGTGACCACCTCATCACTGAGCCCGTCCTGGGCGCTAGCGGGCTCCGCCACGGTGAGTAACCCAGCGGCCAATACTGCATAGGCTCCGATTAATATTCGGATCAGGTGTTGGCTAGGCTGCATGGGTAATGCTCTCCATGGCGGTGTCTTCCTGTTCTGTTTGCTGCGGCTCGGTGCCTATTTGAAAAAGCGCCTTTATATCTTCAAGGGCATGGTATAAACACGGCAGTAGTACCAGGGTGATCAGGGTGGCAAACAGAATGCCGAACCCCAGTGATATCGCCATCGGGATCATCAACTGGGCCTGATTGGAGGTTTCCAAGATCATTGGTGCAAGGCCGCCAAAGGTCGTCAGGGTGGTCAGTATGATGGGTCTAAAACGCCGTGCACTGCCGTTGATAATGGCCTCGAGAAGCGGCTTGCCTGCCTCGCGGTTACGGTTAACTTCAGTTACCAGGATCAGGCTGTCGTTGATCACCACCCCGCTAAGGGCAAGAATACCTAGCAGGCTCACCACACTGAGGACATAGCCAAGCAGGACGTGGCCGAGCACTGCGCCAATCAAACCAAACGGGATAATGGTCATGATGATCAGAGGCTGGGTATAGCTCTTAAACGGGATCGCCAGCAGGCAGTACAGTGCCAGCATTACCAGCGCCCCGTTGACGGCCAAACTTTCCAGACTCTCTTTTTGTTCGGCTTGATCGCCCCGAAAACCAATATCCAGACCTGGATACTTTTCTTCCAGTACCGGCAGCACGTCACGACGCAAGGTTTGGGTCAGGGTCATGGCCTCCGACGAGGGGGTAATATCGGCACTGACGCTGATCCGTCGCTGCCCATCACGACGGTGAATTGCCGAAGCAGAATATTCTCGGTACACATCTGCGATTTGTGATAACGGAAGAAACTGGTTGCCGACTTTGATCGGCAGTTGTTCAAGGTGATAAACACTGGCACGTTGCCAGTCGGGCAGTTGTACCTTGACGTCGACTTCATCGCTGCCGCGTTGTTGGCGGATCGCTCTTACACCACTGAAGGCATGGCGGATCTGGCGGATCAAGCTCTGCTCAGTCAGTCCCATACTCTTGCCTTCCGGGCGCAGGGCGAGGCGGATCTGTTGGCTACCTGACATAAAGCTGTTTTCAATATCCACGATGCCCGCATAGTTGCTGAGGATTTCACTGAGCTCCTCACTGGCCGCGCGCAGCGCATGATTGTTACGGTGGGTGAGCTCCAAGGTGACCCCGGCAACATCGGCTCCTGGGCCATTGCCGGTGGCGGAAAAACGCACCGCATTGGCCGCAGGTACCTCGCCCGTTAGCTGTCGCCACTGGGCTGATACCTGACGGGTGCTGAGCGCACGATTTTCGCCCGGCTGCAGGAAGATCCGCGTCATCACCACATATTCGCCATCTCGGCTCCAGATCCGGCTCGAGATCCCTTTTGCCAGGACCTTGCCGCCGTTTTCCGCGACCACCTGTTTAGCGGCGTTTTCGAGTTGCCCTCGAACCATCTCGGCTTCTTCTGCGGAGCTGCCGACGGGCATAAAGGCACGGGCGACAGAAAACTCAGCCTCCACCCTTGGCATGGTAGTGAAGCCCATGTGGCCGCCCGAGATATAGGCAATGGCGCTGATCAACATGGCAAACCCCGTCGCGACCACGATATAGCGACCGGCGAGCAGGCGCTGCAGGGTCGGTTTGTAGATATGCCGAATGAACCACTGCAGGCCGCCGTCTACCTTGTGTTGCACCGCGTTAAAAGGTCGCGTCCAGCGTGGCGGTTGACGATAGTCTATGTGGGCGACGTGTGCGGGGAGAATAAACAGCGCCTCAACCCATGAGATGATGAACACGGCCCCTACCACAAGGGGGATCACCTTAAAGGTCAGCCCTAGCGTACCGGGCAAAAACCAGATGGGGATGAAGGCAACGATATTTGTCAGGATACTGAAGGTGAGCGGGGTGGCGATATCCCTTGCACCTTCAATCGCGGCGTCGGTAAAGCGCATCCCCTGGCTCATTTTCTCATGGATGTTCTCCCCCGCGATGATGGCGTCATCGACCACGATTCCAAGGGCGATAATAAAGGCAAACATGGAGATCATGTTGATCGAGACATCCATGCTCGGTAGGAACAACACAGCGCCCAGAAAGGCGGTTGGGATCCCCACCGTGACCCAGAAAGCCAGCCGCACATCGAGAAACAGCGCCAGCACCAGCAATACTAGCAGCAGGCCGCTGAAGGCATTCTTCAGCAACAGCGACATGCGTTGCTGGTAGATAACCGCATCGTCATCTACCACCTCCAGCGATATACCGGGCTGCAGGCTGGATTCAAGTTCCGGCATCAGGGCGTATACCGACTCGGAGATAGACACTGGGGTCTGATCGGCAATGCGATAGATACGGATGCTGGCCGAGGGGTAGCCGTTATAGAAATTGCGGTTGTGTCGGTTGGAAAAGCCATCGCGAATGGTGGCGATATCTTCCAAATATAGTTTGCTGCCCGTCGGGGTTTGCATAACGACAATATCGCTGAAATCTTTGGCCCAGCCGCGACTTTCGTCGATTTGCAACAGGATGTCACCGCCGGCGGTTTCTAGTCGGCCTCCCGACTGGTTGATGGCGTGGCGGCTGATGCTGTTGGCAATGTCATCGAGTCCTAGGCCATATTGTTGCAGGGTGAGGGTATCGACCTGGATCTGGACCTCGTATTTGGAGAACCCGCCGATCTCGACTTGGGTGAGTCCTGGCGAGCTCAATAGGATGTTGCGGATCTCGGTGCTGGTTTCCTTTAGGGCGATGAGATCGACATCGCCGTACAGAACCAACTCGAAGGATTGATCGCGGGTTTCATTGCGAAAGATCCGTGGCTTTTCAGCCCCTGCCGGTAAGGGGGCGCGGTTGACGGCGCTCTCGACTTCACGCAGAACCCGGTCGGCATCGACGCCGTTCATCAGCTCGGCGGTGATATTGGTTCCCGCTGAGTTCGCCCAGCCGTGGATCTCCTTGATCCCCTCGATACCGTTTATCGCGTTTTCGATCGGTAGGGTGACTCCCTGCTCCATCTCTGCCGGTGTGGAGCCGGGATAATGCACCCAGATCCGGATTGAGTTGTGCTGATAGTTGGGGTAGACCTCTTTTTTGATCTGCCAAGCCATCAACAGGCCGCCAATGATAAAGAACAGCATCAGCAGGTTGGGGGTGACGCCATTGCCCGCCATCCAGGCGATGGCTCCGCGACGGTTTTTCATCAGCTTGGCTCTCCTTGCTTGCCTACCTCGTGCTGGGTAGCCGGTGTGCTGTCGGCAGTTGACAGGTCAAATTCGAGCGGGACTTGCCTAACATCCAGGCTGATCCCTTCAACAGCGCCCGGTAACGGGGTAGTGATCAGCTGATCGCCGCTATCAAGCCCCTCATCAATTAGCACATAATCCTGGGTACGAAAGGTAACTGAAACTGGCTGGGCGACAAGGGTGCCGTCTTCTGCCATCAGCCAGACAAATTTTTCCTGTTGCAGGTGGCGCCGGGCTATCCGTGCGACGTTGTCGAATGGGTTGGTGTCGATCTCTGCTTGTAAAAAGGCGTTAAGCAGCACCTTTGGCTTGCCGCTGTTTTGTGGTTGCATTGCCAGCGGGTCTTGGATTTCAACCAGCAGGTTGGCCAGCTTAACCTTGTTGTCGAGGGTCGGTAGCAGGCTGACCACACACCCCTGACGGCTTGCTCGCCCCCCCCATTCATGAGGATTGCGAATGGTGACGGCAGAGCCGATGCATTGTCCTTGTGAGTCTGCTGCGCGGCCATTGTCGGGTACGGTGATCCATTGCAGCTGGTGGGCCGGGACACTGACCCGCAGCCAGAAGGTATCGGTGGCCACCAGTTCGGCGATCGATGAGTTATCTCGAAGCAAACTGCCTTTGGCGACATCCAACGAGACGATTTGCGCATCAAACGGTGCGGTAATGTGAGTACGTTCATAATTGAGTTCTGCGCGCTGCAGAGCGGCTTGACTGCGGGCGATATCGGCTTCGATTTGAGCCAAATGAGGGCCGCGCAGCACCAAATCAAGGTCGTCATCGGCCAATGACTGCCCTGAGAGTGCATATTCCAATTCGGCTGCCCGGCGGCGGCCATACTCGACCTGATACAGTGCTTGGTGGCGTGCCAGGGTTGCCTGCGCCTCTTTTACGGCCAGGGCATGGTCGCGAAGGTCAATATTCAGTAGGGTTTCACCGGCTTTGACATAGCCGCCGGGCACCAGATCTTCAGCCATGTTGGTGACCAGGCCGCGTAGTTGCGAGCGGAGGCTGATCGTCCGCTTTGGCTCGACCGAGCCTTGAACGACGATCTGCGGGATGTCACGGCTAAGCCTGATAGGTTCGACATCAACAGTACGGCTTGGCGGCTGACCTGGCCGTGATGGGCGGTGAGGCTTGCCTTGCATAAACTGATGACTGGCATAGAGCCCGCCGGCGATGATCAGGCAGGGCAGTAACAGTTTGAGTGCTGTCGCCAGTTTTGTTCGGGATGTTGATGTTTGCGTTGGGCTGGTCATGTTCAGGATTCCGTCCTGTATGGCAATGTGATTTCCCCATTGTCAGACACTGCAATGAGGCCGCCTCCTAATGACTGATAGGTGGCGATACGGCGTAGGAAAAGTTGGCGCTGCGCCCTGAGTGTCTGCTGCTGGAGGGTAAACAGCTTCTCTTGGGCATTGAGTACATCCAAGTACCCCTGCATTCCACGGCTGTAGCGAATTGATTCTACATCGAGGATGTTGTTGGCCTGTCGGGTTTGACGGCGCAATGAGTCGAGTTGTTCTTGCTGGCTCAGTTCACTAAGAATGTTGGTTTCTACCTCTTCAATAGCACTGAGTACTCCTTGGGTATAGTTATAGAAGGCCTGCGTAGAGGATGCTTCGGCGACCTTTTGTTCGGCTTCCAGTTTCCCGGCATTAAACAGTGGGATATTGAGCTGAGCGCCAAGATTGAGCTGCCAAAGTTCAAATGCATTAGACCAGTCACTGCTCGCGGCGGAGCTGGTGATGGATATGTTTGGTAGCCGAGCCGCAGCAGCAGCAGAAACATCTTGCTGGCTCGACGCGTATTGATACCAGAGAGCCCTTACATCAGGTCTTTTCTCTAGCAGCGCGGCAGGAAGGCCGGTATCAGGCAGCGGTGGCAAAGCCGGGAATGATGAGTATGCCCAATCGACAGCGGCCGTTGGCGAGCGTCCGAGCAAGACATTCATCTGTCTTTCGATGATCTGCAAATTCTTACGGGCTTGTTTCTCTTGCGCTTCCAAGTTCTCTAAGAGCTGCTCCTGGCGCCATAAGGCACTAATACTGCCTTGGCCGGTGCGGTAACGGTGGCCGGTGATCTCGGCGATAATTTTGGTATTGCTAATTTGTTTTTCGAGTATGGCCAGAGATTGGTGTTGTTCAATCAGTTGATACCAGCGCCTCGCGATGTCCCCGGCAAGGGTTTGCGCGGCAGCCTGCAACTGCTCTTCACTGGCCAAGAAGCTGAAATAGGCCGCAGATGCCCTGGCGTGGTTCTTGCCCCATAAGTCGAGCTCCCAGCTGGCGTTTAGCCTCAGATTTTCCGTTGTTTCTTGTGTGATATCGCCGTTGATGGAGCCCCTTTCTCGGCGGACATTGCTGCCAGCCACACCGTTTACCGTAGGGTAGCGGCTGGCGTTTCTGACATCGGCCGTGGCAGCCGCCCTCTGTACGCGGGCGACACTCGATTGCAGGCTGAAGTTTGATTTAAGTGCTGTGCTGACAAGCTGATCGAGCTGAGCATCGTTAAATTCTTTCCACCAGAATTCATCCGATTCCATGTTACCGGATATGCTAAAGGAAGGAGCAATAGCAGATGCTATATCGGTGTGTTCCTGAGGCGTTTGAACACAGCCGTTTAACAGCAACGCTATTGTCGAGGTGCGGAGAAATAGTATTGCTCGTGAACTTGAAGGCATGATCAGGCTCCCACAAACCTTATCGGGTGGTTATTAGGTATTAAATATTGTTGGATACCGCTAATAATCCATTAGGCGGCACAGTATCGCTTTATTAGTTCATTCGCTGGTTAAATTCTTTTACATTTACTCTTTCACCATCGCTAAAACCATTATTGCGGTTGGTTGGTTTGTGGCTCAATTTATTTATTGGCAAGGTTGCTTCCCAGGCATCAAATTTATCTTTTAGCGCTTGGGCAATATTAGGCTCATCGATGACACGGTCATGCCATTCACCAGGGTCATTAGCCATATCGAATAGCTGAATTGTTGCCGGGCCATTGTCATCATTGACGGTGAGCTTCCAGTTTCCATCGCGGATGGCGTAGTCATTGTCCCGGCGCCAGTATAGGGTTTGGTGTGGTTCACCATCTTTTTCTCCCAATAAATAAGGGAAAAGGTCAACGCCATCAAAGGGGATTGCTGCAGCAGTAGTTGTTTCTATTTCATTAATGCCAAAACGGGCGGCAATGGTCGGGAATATATCTAGCGAGCTAACCATAGGCTCATATTTCATTCCCGGTTTTATCTGGGCAGGGTAATGAATAATAAATGGAACACGGATACCGCCTTCATAAGTATCCCCTTTAAAACCATTAAATGGCCCAGGGCTAGACATGGTTGTTTCCCCCCGCTTTTTCTTCCGAGGTTCTTCAAAACCCTGTCCGGAAGGCGTGCCGTTATCACTCATGAAAAAGACCAGCGTGTCTTTATCAAGCTGGTGGGATTTCAGGGTATCCATGATAGCGCCAATGCCGTCATCCAAGACTAATGTTTGTGCGGCGAAGAAACGCCGCTCTTCATGGTGGACGTCGAGATGGTCCAATCGCTCTATATACCCATCCGGTACCTGCCATGGGTGGTGAACGGCAAAATGGGCGACGTGCAGGAAGAACGGCTTGTCAGCATTGTTTTCAATAAACGCCACGGCTTCGTCGGTAAATAGCTCGGTCAGGTAGCCATTGCTTTCTTGGATGGGCGGCTCTGTTGCCGTGTTGCGATAAAGCGGGGATAACCAGGGCTTGCCCCCTTCCACGGCATCAGAAAACATGTAGTTGTGCGAGCCGCCATGGAAACCATAGAAGAAGTCCGCCCCACGTTCATTCGGCCTGCCGGTGGGCTCGCCCATGTGCCATTTACCGATGACGCCGGTGGTGTAACCCAAGTCCTGCATCATTTCCATCATCAGAGGCTGACTGCGCGGAATATGGTTTTGGGCAAAGTTGCCATAAATGCCGAAACGCTGCTGGTATACCCCTGTCAGCAAACCGGCCCGGGACGGGCCGCATACTGAAGCGCTGACATAAGCTTGCGGAAAATGGACACCACCTGCGGCCAACGCATCAATATTGGGGGTGTGGATATCATCGAAGCCATGGTAGCCGACATCTCCCCAGCCCTGATCGTCGGTATAGATAACAATGATATTTGGCTGGCTTGCCAAGTTGTCCCGAGGCGGTTCGATCTCCTGGGCATTCACGGTGGAGCCAGAATAGAGTAAGCCAGCAATCGCAAAAGCTAATGAGGATTTTTTTCCTTTTCCAAACATAGTGACCTTCATTGAATACTGCCCCGTTTACTTAATTTTTCGTTGAGTAACTTAAACAATCTGGCAGCAGCGCTTGACCTTCTTGCCGCTTCCACACGGGCAAGGGGAGTTACGGCCACCGGTAAAAGTGTTAGCGACCATTTTCCTCTGCAGGTCGAGATAGATAATGTCTGAAGCCGGGCGGCCACGCATGAGTAGGTCGCGCATCTGCTTCATCTTTGCCTCGGTGTGAGAAAAGAAGGCATAGTAGCCGGCACAGAAATAGCTGTGTCCCTCTTGTCCTGCTTCAGAGCGGGAGAAACGGTGTTTAGGGCATCCCCCGTGGCACTGCATGCGGTAAGGGCAGCGGCGGCATTGCAGGGTGAGTTTGTCTTTCTTATCCATACCAAACTGGACGGCCTTGTCGGTCTGGTTCAGAGCCTGGATTGAGGCGCTGTGAATATTGCCAAGCTTGTGCTCTGGATACACAAAGTGGTCACAGTTATACATGTCGCCGTTGGACTCAAGAATAAAGGCATGGCCACAGGTTTCTGACTGAACACAAATGCCCGATGGCTCGTTGCACCATGTCGCTAGGGTTGAGTCGAAGGTGTTGACATAAATACGACCGACATCTTTTTTGACCCAACGGTCGAAGACGCGGTTGAGGAACTCACCATAGGCCAGTGACGGTACCGACCATTCGGTAACATCGGCCTCGGCCTGGTATTCTGGGCTAACAAGGAACAGCCCTTCATCTGTTTCCTGCTTGGCTGTACGCTCAACAATTGGAATAAACTGCAAGAAGGTGGAGCCAATGCCGACCAAGAAATCGTAAACCTCTTCAGGGTACTTCACGTTCTCGCTGTTGAGCACAGTCAAGGTGTTGAAATCGACACCGTGCTTTTTCATCTTGGTGATGGCTGCCATCACCTTTTCATGGCTTGCCTTGCCGGCACGAGTTACACGGAAATGGTCGTGCAGGTGGGCAGGGCCATCGATGGAGATACCAATCAGGAAATTATGCTGTTTGAAAAACTGGCACCACTCGTCATCAACAAGCAGGCCATTGGTTTGGAACGCATTGGTAATTCGGTGGTGTTTCTTGTACTTGTGCTGCAGCTCCACGGCTTTGCGGAAGAAGTCGAGCCCCATAAGGGTTGGCTCGCCGCCTTGCCAGGAGAACTCGATCGATTCGTTGCCGCTGTTAGCATCAATATATTGCTCTATGTAGGCCTCAAGCGTTTCATCTGACATTTGCCAGCGGCTTTTTCGCTCTGGGTAAAGGTTCTCTTTTTCTAGGTAAAAACAGTAAGTGCAGTCAAGGTTGCATACAGAGCTGCTTGGTTTCGCCATAACATGGCATGGTTTGAACGTAGACATTGCTTACCTTTATAACGTTATTGGCATAGGTTGAGGGTTAAGCTTGCACTTGGCGTCGCATCCTTGACAGTGTTTGTATGCGAAACATCAATCTATGGTTGGCTATCAATGAAAGCGTTTATGTTTTGTTTCTGTATAAACGTTTCGAGTTAATTAAAGATTACCTTAAAGCCTGTAGTGCCTCAATTTATGCGTGGTTTGCATGTCTGGTAATGTGAGCTAAATCTACTATGTAGTCGAAATGATAAAAGTGGGTAAAAAAAGACAGCGCCTTGGCGCTGTCTGAACGGTGGTTACAAGCTGTTGAGGTTTCGCCAGTTCGTTTCCACCGGGAACATGCCACGGTTCCACCCCCACAGTGCCGGCGTGTTCTCCGCATCCCAGGCTTCCCACGCGGCCTTTAGGCGCTCAACCTGTTCCGGGTGCTTGTCGGCCAGATCAACAGACTCCGAGATATCGTTGCTGATGTTAAACAGCTGATAAGTCTTACGCTTGGCTCGCAGGTTAGGGACTACCAGCTTCCAGTCGTGGTCGCGGATTGCAGCGGCTAGAGTGGTATTCCAGTACAGGAAGCGATTCTCCAGCTGCTTTTCTTTCCCGGTAAACAGCGGAAGCAGATCGACACCGTCCAATTGCCAGTCAGCCTTCACTTCAATACCGGCAGCGGCAGCCATAGTCGGCAGGATATCAAGTGAGATAACAGGCTCGTCGATGGTCTGTCCCGCAGGAATGGTGCCAGGCCAGGATACGGTAAACGGTACCCGGATCCCGCCGTCCCACAGGGTGCCTTTTTCAGCGCGCAGAGGGAGGTTATAGGATGCATTGCCTTTGGGCTTTCCGCCATTGTCTGACAGGAAGAAGACAATGGTATTCTCGGTTAATTCTTGCTCGTCGAGCGCATCCATAATACGGCCAACGTTACGGTCAAGGTTGTAGTTCATTGCCAGTAGCTTGCGGCGCTTCTCATCCTCGACATGAGCATAGCGCTCCAGATCTTCGTCTGTCGCCTGCAGTGGACCGTGCACGCCATTGAATGGCACATAAAGGAAGAAAGGGGCGTCTTTATGGCGCTTGATAAAGCTGATGGCCTCGGTGCCGAAACGGTCGGTCAGGTACTCATCGAAATTATCATCGAGCTCATCGTTGCGGTACATTGAAGAGAAAGGCTTTTGCGCTGCGCGCTCTTTGTTGACAGGGCCTATAAAGTAGTTGGCAGCACCGTTGTTGAAGCCGTAGAACTCATCGAATCCGCGGTGGTGGGGCCAGAATTTACGTTGTTTGCCGTCATGGTGCTTGCCGACCATACCGGTGACATAACCTGCTTGCTGGAAGTAGTAACCGAAATTGTTGTTCAGCATATCATCCGGTGTACCCTGGACGATACCTTTCTCACGCACAAATGGGCCGGTGTTGTTGTGGAAGCCGAAGCGCTGCTGGTAGCGTCCCGATGTAATGCCAGCGCGCGATGGGCCGCATACCGGCGCGGTGACATAACCTGATGTCAGTGCTACACCACTGGCTGCCAGGCGGTCGATATTCGGGGTTTCGACATCCTTGCTTGAATTGTGGTAGCCCACATCGGCATAGCCTAAGTCATCGGCGAACAGAATAACCACATTGGGTTGTGCTTGCGACTGCTCGTTGGATTGGGCGAAGGCAGCTCCGCTCCCCAGGGCTGCCAACACCGTCATGCTTACGGCTGTTTTCTTAAAAATATTTTTCATTCTTATTTTCCTCGTAGGTCAGAGGTTTACAGCCCTTTGCTTAGTTGCGTCCGCGCCAGCCATTGGCATGCGGGAATAGCTGACGGTTCCATCCCCACTTCGGCTCTTGGTTGTCGGCATCCCAGCGTTCAAGTTCTGCTAGCAGGCGTGCGACCTGTTCAGGGTGCTTGTGGGCAATGTCGTTCGACTCGCTGATGTCTTCCGAGATCTTGTACAACTGAGGTTTCGGCCTCTTGACCAAGGTATTCGGAATAAACAGTTTCCAGTCGTTGTCGCGGATGGCGCTCGCGTTGATAGTTTTCCAGTACAGGAATCGCTCATCGATATCAGTGACTTCACCCTTAAGTAACGGCAGCAAGTTTTCGCCCTCTAGCTGCCATTCCTCTTGTTGTTCAATACCGGCCATTGCCAGCGTGGTCGGTAAGATATCGAGGGATATCATTGGTGTGTCAATGACTTGTTCAGCAGGGATGGTGCCACGCCAAGTGATGGTTGTTGGTACGCGAATGCCGCCCTCCCAGTAGGTACCCTTCCTACCATTTAACGGCGTATTGACAGACCCATTGTCATCAGGTCGACCACCATTGTCTGACATGAAGATGATCATGGTGTTTTCCATCAAATCATGTTCTTCAAGTTTGTCGACCATTTTGCCGATATTGAGGTCCATGTTGTACGTCATCGCGATCATTTTTCGGCGCAGTTCGTCGTCGATATAGGAGAACTTCTCCAAGTCCTCTTTCTTGGCCTGCATCGGCCCGTGTGAGGCATTGAACGGTACATAAAGGAAGAAAGGTTTATCCTTATGGCGTTCAATAAAGTTGACAGCTTCATCGCCAAAAATGTCAGTCAGGTAGCCATCGAAATCTTCAACCAATTCATCGTTACGGTGGATTGATGAGAACGTTCTTTCTTCAGCATTCATGGTATTAAAACCACTGACAAAATAGTCGGCAGCACCATTATTGAACCCGTAGAACTCGTCCCAGCCACGGTTGTGCGGCCAGTACTCCTTAGCATCACCGTCATGAGACTTACCGATAAAGCCAGTGACATAGCCGGCGTCGCTGAAATAGTTACCAATAGTTTTGGCATTGAGGTCGAGGCCCTGGACGATGCCGGGCTCCTTGATGAATGGAGCGGTATTGTCGTGGTAACCGTAACGCTGCTGGTAGCGGCCTGTCAGCAACCCGGCACGAGAGGGTCCGCAGACGGAAGCTGTTACATAGCCAGCAGAAAAGATGGCACCTTCCGCAGCGATCTTGTCCATATGCGGGGTAACGATATCCTGGCTTTGGTTTTGAAAGCCCATGTCGGCATAGCCGATATCATCGACGAAAATAAACAGGACATTCGGTTGTTGCTGCGTCTCAGTGGCTGGGGTTGGCGTATCAGCAAGCGCCGGTGCGCTCAGTGCAGCCATCATGGCCAACGTGAGACCATGCTTGTTAAACGTGGTGTTCATCGTAATGTTTCCTACAAAACTGGGAAAAAACGGCCATGTGAAATGGCCGTTTATAAATAAAAGGGGAGAAAGTTATTCAGGTGTGTCGGTCGGGTTCATTACCAGCTTGATGTCGCCCAGGCCATAACGGAAACCTTCTAGTGCATCGAACTTAATGCTGTCGTCACTGTGCCTAACTTGTACGTGGGTTTCTAGTTTCTCCACATATTGCAGGGCGTTGAGGCTAACCTGACCGTTTGCGCTGGTAAAGAAGTCGCGTAGCGGGATTGCAATGTCAATAGTTTTGCCTTTATCTGCCTCTGCTGCGGTTAGGTTATATGTTAGAGCCACGCTATTGCCGTATCCACCCGCAGACAAATCTATTGTGTTGTTGCCCGGGCTGTAGAATTGCATGACTAGCTCTAGCTGGCCTTCAGTAGGCATATTGACTGTACCGTTATTGGGAATGACAAACTCTGCCTGTAATTCACCGTTTAGCATATAGTGGCTGAGGTCAAGTCTAGGCTGTGTCATATCCTTGAGGTTAGCGCCGATATCGATGGCAAAGGAGAGGATGCTGCGTCTTTCCGGATCGAATTTTTCATCGTAATAAATGCCACGGGCACGGATGGCATCTTCATCAACACCATTATTCGTAATATTGGCTGCAGCACCACGCGTAATGCGTATATCTTGTGCTTCACCACTTAGTTCCCAAGTTGATCCGACTTTGGTATCACGTAGGATAATCGTTTCTTCATCAGTCAGTACCTTACTGTTGTTGTTGTTGTAACAACCTTGGATATTGACATTTGCTGGAGTGACAGTCACTGAGTTATTGGCCAAACGTGCCTGGCTAAACTCGTACTGAATGGCGCCTGTGGTTTCGATCTCCATGGCCATATCAACAGTTGTGAGGTCTAAGCCATCGTCCATAAAGCAGTTGAGAGGAACGCGGATAAATTGGGCTTGTTCACCAGCAGAAGCGATGACGGCACTGGTAATATCGGCGGAGAATTTCTTGTCGCCGTTAGCCATGCTGAGCAGGACCGGATTTGGATTTGCCGGGTCATCACCTAAATCATAACTTAGCGTTTTAACATAGAATTGAACAGACCCGCCTTGGAATTTTTCAGCATCATAAAAACCGTTAGATTTTGTTATGTCGTAGTCTTGATTAGCCAAGAAACGTAAAGAAGCTTGGTTGTCAGTCACAGTGACGGTTAGGGGGGAGACTTTAGCGAACTCACCCTCGACATTGATATTGCTTGCTGCTGGCAATGCGTTGCCGTCGACCGCTGTTTCCGTTCCGTCTGAATCTACCGCATACATCACATATGGGTTGTTGAACTCTTTAGGATCGTTGTGATAAAGAGGTACTTGCAAACCGAGTTCGTTTGATGCACCACCGCCACCACCGCCACCGGTGTTACCACCGCCGCTGTAGTCGTAGTTATCACTCAAACATCCTGTTAGTGCGACAGCCGAAGTTATTAATAAAGCTAAGGAGGATTTCTTATAAGTCATTGTAGGGAGCCTTTTTCTTAATATTAGGGATACAGATTTAGCCTTTTTTCGAGGCATTGAAGCGGCGCAGATCATCACGGCTTATTACTTTGAATAGGCCTGACTGGTAAGTCGTCCAATATGGCTTGCGCGCTTCACGGAAAGCATCTGTACCGCGGCCGTGTTCTTGGATAAGTTTTGCATTTGCTTTTGCCATATCCGCTTTTAGCTGCTTAATTTTGTCGGCATCACCTTGACTAAGTTCTAAGAAAACTTGCATCTCATGGACTTCGGTGGAGATTCGCTTTTGATCTCTTGGAGCAAGGTCATTGTATGCAAGGGCTTGGCTTGAAATAAGCATTAACAGTGCAGTAGAGCAGGTAGCAATCATTTTTTTCATAGCGGAATCTCCAAGAAAACCTGTGTCATAAAAACGTTTCAACTAAATGTTGAGTGAAACATACATAAGATATTTAAACGGTTCAATCATCAGCCCCTCAACAAGAAAAAAATATTAAGTTTTTTAATGAATTTTGTGATGTAACGCTTGTTAAAGCCTGTTGGTTAACCATTTTTAGTCAGGGGGAAATGGTGAATATGCTCAGGTTTTCATTTTGCGTTCTTTTTGTCCCAAAAATAAACCAATATACAAGTCACTAAAAAGGTGCTGGTGTAAGTTGTTGATTTAAGTGGGTTTTAGTCGTGGGTGTAAAATTTTGCGTGTGATTTGGTTCATATTGTGTGAATTTAAATTGCTCTATAAAATTCATCAATTGGATGCAAAAATCAACAAAATTAGATACTTATAACCTGTTTTTGCTGTTTGTCGTGTTGATTGACTTCCTAGTCGAAACGTTTATCTTTGTTGATATCAATTAGATGATTGAAGATTACGAATTTTGTTACTTATTTAAAAACTTCAGTCATCAATTACAAATACCAGCGAGTTATAATTATCTGATACGTAAGCAGGGTTAAAATGAATAAGAAATTGATATTAAGCATAGGGACATTATTGCTTTCAGGGGGAGCTTGGGCTTCTCAAACAGACTCAGGTTCTTTCCAGATTGATATGGACGGTGATGTCGATACAATTCAAGTGCGTGCAGATTCAAATCCGAATCTAAGACGAACTAACTTTTTTACTGGTCTAAATTATAACGAAGCCGTATTTGAACGCGCGCCAAAACGTAGCAATGTCCGCTTGGTTTATTTAGATGGTTCGACACGAATCAATGAGCACTGGCGTATCAGGCATGTCCTTTCAGAAGCTTGGCTCACTGAAGGTAAAAATCAAGAGCGTACCGACGGTCGCGTTAACTTTACCATTGCCCCTCGCTATGAGCACTGGGTTAGTCCAAAGGTAAGCTGGTTCGCAGAGCCTGTGTATATCCGTGGTGTTGAAGCGTCCAATGGACTTGCAACGCAAGAACTTAAATTAAAACCAGGCGTACAGCTGACCTTTGGCCAGCACTTCATCTCTACCACCGGTGATTACCAGTTTAAGTGGCGTGAGCGATACAACCGTGAAGATAATGATAATTGGCAGGCCTATTCTGCAGATGTCAATTATGTTTACCGATATAGCCCACAATTTAACTTTGGTATTAGTGGAACATACAGCGGAACTGTTGACAACTCTGATTACGAATTTCGTCGCAAGAACTACAATGTGAAACCTTTTGTTCGTTTACGTCACTACTACGATATCACGACTGAGGTTAACACTACATTTGGTCGTGAAGAAAGTGGCCAGCACTGGGTGGGTTATGATTATGCATCCATCAGTATAAACAACAACAAACGAATCACTCGAAATCTTCGTTTCGTTGCTAACGCTCAGTATAAAGAAGGCAAGCGTAATGGACCTCCAGCTGGAGTTACTGACTGGAGTGGTGGTGATAAGGAAGAATTACAATTCCGTGTTGGTTTCAACATCACATTGTAAATGAATTATCAAAAGGGGCTTCGGCCCCTTTTTTTACTGTATTATATTTTTCGGGAAGTATTTGAATTAAATACTTTTCCTAAACTTGTTGTTGGCTGGTTATTTTCAGACTCCTGCTAGCGATAACTTTCCTGAATTATTTTGATACCATTCTTAACCTTTTTAATACATCTATAATTAACGCGTTGCTTATCCATTCCTACCACGAAGAAAGCACCCTTCTAAACGCCCCGGTTGTACGAGAATGCTAGGCTACTCACATTATTAGAAGCATAACCGGTGTAAGATTGTTGAAACGTTTATATTGGTGGTTGGCGCATGTGATTGCATTGGTAGGTAACGATCTGTTGGCTTGTCCGTTGCGCTTGTTTCTCTACTTTGCATCGATCACCATCATCCATTGAAGACAGGTTATAAGTTACGATGAACCTTCGATATTCCAAAATTTTTAAGAATCTTACCATGCTAATGGCGGCATCTTCAGTGATAGCGCCAGTTGCAGTGGCAGAGCCGGTTTCGACTGAGCAGCCCAATATTATCTTTATCTTCTCCGACGATCACGCCAACCGGGCAATCAGTGCCTATGGATCTGATCTGGTGAAAACACCAAATATTGACCGAATTGCTAACGAAGGTGCGATTTTCGAAAACACCTTTGTGGGGAATTCGATATGCCAACCGAGCCGTGCTTCGGTGATGACGGGCAAGCATTCACATAAAAACGGTGTAACCGATAACTCGGCGCGTTGGAACCCGAACCAAGTTGCGTTCCCTAAACTGCTGGAACAAGCGGGTTATGACACAGCGCTAATCGGTAAGTGGCACATGGCTCCGACACCGGTCAATGAGTTCGGTTATTCGATTGTACTCAGTGGTTCAGGGCGACAGGGGACTTACTATCAACCGGAATTCGTTGATCAAAAGGGCAAAAAAACCGTGGTTGAAGGCTACTCGGCCGATGTCATCACAGACATGTCTCTTGACTGGATGAAACAACATGCAGATTCAGACAAACCATTCTTAATTAAGATCCAATACAAAGCACCACACACGCCACGCCGCCCAGCACTGAGGCACTTGACCACATTTAAAGACCATGTATTCCCTGAGCCGGCAACTTTGCATGATGACTACAATACCCGAGGTGACCATGCCCAGCGCGCCTGGATGCAGCTCTACGGCATGGGGCCTGTTGGGATTAATGCATTCCCACCGGCGGCAACAACACCAGAGCGGGCAAAAGTGCGAGAAGACTGGCTGGCCAGTATGAATCCTAGAGAGCGAAAAACGCACGAGCAGTGGATGGAGCGAATGAATCAGGAGCAGCGTGATGCCTGGCATGCTGCTTATGATGACATTAACGTTGAATACTGGGAGATGCAAAAAGATCCTAAGTATGCAAGAAGGAGAGGGAACCTTACCACCGAGCAAAAAGCGGATCGCCTAAGTTACATGTATCAGCGTTTTATGCGTGATTACGCAGCAACGGTGTTGGGTATTGATGAAAACGTCGGCCGCGTGCTGGATTATGTCGATCAGGCAGGTATTGCCGACAATACCATTGTGGTTTATAGCTCGGATCAAAGCTTCTTCATCGGTGAGCACGGTTGGGCCGAAAAACGCTACATGTACGAAGAAGGGATGAAAATGCCGTTCTTGATCCGCTGGCCTGGACACATTGAGGCGGGTCTCCGACCAGACGCGATGATCCAGAATATCGACTTTGCCCCGACTTTCCTTGAGTCTGCCGGTGTCGATATTCCGCAAGAGATGCAGGGCAAGTCCTTTAAAGCTTTGCTTGAGGGTAAGGTGTCTGATGAGCAGTGGCATAAAGAGCGTCCGGCTGTGTACTACCATTACTACATGCATGGTGCCCATAATGTACCAAGACATGATGGGGTCAGAACGGAGCGTTATAAGTTGATTGACTTCTATTCACAAAACGGCGGTAAAGGTGAATTCGAACTTTACGATTTAGAAACTGATCCTTATGAAGTAAATAATGTCTATGCCGATCCAAAGTATGCAGAAGTTCGCGAAATGATGCATGGCCAGTTGAAAGAAGCTCGAAATAACTATGAGGTTCCTGACGATGTATTTGAAGTGCCATATGTGTACATGAACCGTAAAGAACGTCGTGAGCTTGGCCTGATAAAGTAGTAACTATCTGTTTTTAAATGATATAAATTTAGGCCTGCCTTGTTTAAGGGCAGGCCTTTGTTATTTACAAACTGCTACAATTAAATCGCGTGACCTATCGCACAGTCTACCGCCACTCCATTTGAATAAGCTGTCGAAACGTTTATATTTAAAGGCAGAAAATACGTTAGCGTATACCTTTTAAAGATGAAGGAATCGAAATGAAAAAGAAGTTAGCTGCGCTGCTGATTGGTACAATGCTCCTGCCGGGGATGGCATTCGCGCAAACGGCGGCAAATGACACCGTTATCAGTGAAACAGTGAAAAGCGATCAAGAAATTATTGATAGCCTTTACCGTGGTGGTTATGCGTACTGGCAACAACTACGAAATGAGAATGGCACCTATGAAGACAAGCTATTCCTCAACGGTGACCGCAGCTATGTAGGCTCCATTGCCAACTCTGGTATGGGGTTGATTGCGCTAACGATTGGTCATGCTAATGGCTGGGAGCCAGAAGCCGAGCAACTTGCGTTGGTGACACTGCGCAAGCTAGCGGGGCGTGACCCAAATTTCGCGGTACCGCAGAATGCAACCAATACGTTTATTCATTTCTATAATACCAAGACCGGTGAAGCGGTCGGTGATGACTGGAGTCCGGTTGACAGTGCCATCATGATTTATGGTGCGCTGTTTGTTAAAAACTACTTCAGTGAAAATGAAGAAATCGCCGAACTTGCCGACTTCTTGTACCGCAATACTGATTTAACCCAGTATATTGCCGATGTTCGAACTGGTCGTATCTACCTAGCCCAGCATACCGACGGCACGTTTAAAAAGTATCGTACCAAAGCGTTCAATGAATATATGCTTGTTGCCGGTATTGCTAACCAGCAGGCGAAAGATTTAGACAACGCTGTTAATGCGAGTAATGCCAAGAAGTTCTGGGATATTTGGTACGCATCAACAAAATTCCTTCCTGTTGCTGAATATAATGGCATTCCTGTTCTTTCCGAAGGTAAAACATGGTTTACCTCGCAATTTAATTTCTTGTTCAATAATTATTTGATGCATGATTTTTCTAATCATCCAGAGTTTGTTACAGCTCTTGAAAATTCGGCTAAAGCTGACTTCGCATTCTGGCGAGACGTTGATGTTGAAGGGGTTGAGTTAAAAGAATATGAATGGGGGAGTGGTGCAGGCTCTTGTCCAAATGGCTACTGTGTTGACCGGTTCCATTTCGATGGTGATCGCCAGTTCAACCATAACCTAGTGGTTTCACCACATATTTTGGCTGGTTATATTCCATTTAATGATAGGGCGAAAGCCGATTTGATTTCGACTTATCGTGACAACACGATTAATGCTAAACACGAACTTGAAGGTGGCTACGAAATTCTTTGGCGTTATAGCCACGACCAACCTGAGTGGAAAGCTGAGTTTATAGAAGGTGTTGATTTCTCGACGTTTTTGTTCGGTCTTGCGGCAATGCCGGAGCATTTAGGCATGGATTTCTTCAATAAATACAACAACTACTTTGAGTAGTTAACGTCTTCTTTTGTTTCTTAGGGTAATTTCACAGTTTGTATCATTGTTGTTTTCTCCCAGCAGAAATGTTGGGAGTTTTTTTTATTTGAAAATTACCCGAATTAAATATTTACACTTATTTAATATTCAAATCATTTAGAACAATTTATTAAAGGCGTAATTGTCATTAATAAGTAGTACTTAATCCTGATCACATTTTAGGTCGGTTGAATTGACGCATTTAGTCGAAACGTTTATATTTGTGGGGTGAAAAGGACGTAATTCACTCAATGCGATTAACTTGGCAGTTTGGCTTGTTATTTTACTGAGTCGTTTGTGCACGGAAAAGCACATACCGTTGTTTTATCGCTATGCGTAAAGGTAAAAAATAGCTTGATGTTATCAAGTTGTTTAATCTTATATTAGGCAAGGACAATATGAATATTAAACGCTCAACCCTTTCGAAGGGGATTGGCTTATTATTAGCTTCGTCTGCAATGACCAGTGTTGCCGCGGAGCAAGAAAGACCAAACATTCTATTTATTTTTTCTGATGACCATGCCAACCAGGCTATCAGTGCATACAACCCGACTTTAGGTCAAACGCCGAATATTGATCGTATTGCCAATGAAGGGGCAATTTTCGAGCGCGCTTTCGTCACCAACTCTATTTGCCAGCCAAGCCGTGCATCGGTTATGACAGGCAAGCATTCTCATAAGAATGGCGTGCTTGATAACACCTCTCGTTGGAACCCTAATCAAGTTATCTTCCCTAAGATCCTTGAACAGAACGGCTATGATACGGCTCTGATTGGTAAGTGGCACATGCACCCGACACCGGTTAAAGAGTTTGGCTATTCACTAGTGCTTAACGGTGCGGGTGGCCAGGGTACTTACTACAACCCAGAGTTTATTGACCAAGAAGGCAAAACTCGCGTTATCGAGGGTTACTCGACGGATCTGATTACGGACATGTCACTGGAATGGCTTGAAGAGTCTTGGGATGAAGATAAGCCCTTCTTGCTGAAAGTTCAGTACAAAGCGCCACATACTCCACGTCGCCCGCCACCACGACACATGGCAACTTTCATGGATCACAACTTTCCGATCCCTGATACGCTGTTTGACGATTACAAAACCCGCGGTGAGCATGCTGAGAATGCGTGGATGCAGCTATACGGCATGACACCAGTCGGTATCAATGCTTTCCCACCGGCACCGACAACCCCTGAGAAAGCACGTATTCGCGAAGAGTGGATCAAAAGCATGGATGGCGACCAACGCTGGCATTTTGACCAGTGGATGAACCGCCTGACTGACGAACAGAAAGCGGCATTCCATGAAGCGTACGATGACGTCAACGTCGATTACTGGGAGAAGATGAAAGATCCGATGTACAAGCGTCGTTGGGGCAATGTGCCGCGTGATCTGAAAGTTGCCCGTACTGAGTACATGTACCAGCGTTTCATGCGTGACTACATGGGGACGGTGATGACCATCGATGAAAACGTTGGCCGTATCCTTGATTACCTAGATGAAAGTGGTCTGGCAGACAATACCATTGTTGTTTATAGCTCGGATCAGAGCTTCTTCATTGGTGAGCATGGTTGGGCTGAGAAGCGCTACATGTATGAAGAAGGCTTCAAGATGCCATTTATGATCCGCTGGCCGGGACAGATTGCACCTAATCAACGTCCGCAAGCGATGATCCAGAACATGGACTTCGGTCCAACGTTTCTTGATGCTGCAGGGATTTCGACTCCAGAGGAAATGCAGGGTAAGTCATTCCTGAAAGTGCTCAAGGGCCAGACCTCTGATGCCCAGTGGCAGGAAGAACGTCCGGTTGTTTACTACCACTACTACATGGAAGGTGCACACAATGTGCCTCGTCATGATGGCGTGCGTAGCGATCGCTACAAGCTGATTGACTTCTACTCTCAGCATGAAGGCAAAGGTTTCTTCGAATTATATGATTTGGTGAAAGATCCAAACGAAGTGAACAATGTTTACGAAGATCCTGAGTATGCTGAAGTACGAGCCATGATGACCACGGAGCTTGAGAATGCACGTGTGCGTTATGACGTGCCAGAAGATTACTTCGAAGCACCATACCCGTTTATGAACCGTGAGGAGCGTAAAAAGCTGGGCTTTTAATTAGCGGCTTTAAATAAACGCAAAAGACGATTAGTCTAATAGAAATTGCCCTTCATGCGCTATGTATGGGGGGCTTTTTTTTAAGGTCTGTTGGCACTGGCACAAATCCAAAACCGGGTTAGGTCAGTTAAGGGGAGCCTATGGTATGTTCGGCCAATATCTGACATGACATTGTAAAGCATTCTCCGACTATGCCACATAACATCCAAGTTCTTAGTCCATCTCATTCTTGCCGTTCGAACAGCGATAAAGTAACCGAACTCTCTTTGCGCAAACACTTTTATCCATCTGGTTTTGAACAAGAGCTTCAAACCAATTTGGATTTTTTCTTAGATGGCGTCGGTGTCGATGAGCAAGCTAAGGTGCCGTTCGATACCTTGTTTGTTGCTGGCTCTGATATAGATCCCCAATACTATGTCAATACCACCGAAATTGGGCTCTACCTGAATATTCTGACGGAAGCCTATTTAAACGGTCATCAAGCCGCGCTCGTTAGGATCAATCAAACGTTAGATGTCTTGTTTGGCGCGCCAACCTGGAATGGCTTGTTTTATTGGCCATATGATATTGTCGAAGGTCAACTGAAACCGCAGGAGGAAGGAATAGTCCCGGCGGTTGATAATGCAAACTTGGCCTTTGCACTCACTGCGGTTTCTGGTGCATTCTTTGATTCAGCTGATGCGTTGGCGGTAAGTGCCGTCAAAAAGATTGACGACATTTTGCAGCGGCAAATTCCCGGCTGGCAACAGCTCTATGAGCCAACCCGAGATCTCCTTTATGCCGGCTGGTCGGCCAAGGATAGCGCTCCTCTGGGGTACTATATTGACCGAAAAGCCAATGAAAGCCGTTTGGCACCGCTTTGGGCCCATTTGATCACCAAAGGTACAAGTAGTCCTGTTCCCAAGTCGGCGTTCGAGAATATGGAGCTCTATACCGGTACCTGTGTTTTGAACGGGCAAAAACTTCGGCCGATGTTGACCTGGGATGGCGCCTATTTCCAAGGCATGCTGCCTGCCATTTGGCTCAATGAAAGGTGCCTTATCCCTGATTACTCTATCATCGAAGATATGACGAAGGTTCAACAGGCGCACTCTGAACAAAACAAGATCCCCTTTGTCTCTTCGGCAGCCACAACCGATGACAGTTATGCTGCTTTCGGTGTGCCCGCTATTTCGGAAGCCGCAGTCCGTTTTGAGCTACAAATTGCTGGTGGCAATACTGGGACGCCTCATGCAACAGCCCTATCATTTATGGTTAATCCACCTGATGCGATCGCACATCTACAATCAATCAAGCAGTTGCACCCAGATATTGAATCGCCTTATGGCTGGTTTGATGCCGTCGATACAAAAGGCAATATGTCGTCGAAATTGATTTCTCTCGATCAAGGGATGTTTGTTTGTTCATTCTTGGCGACAAGTATTAACCAGCAGGTCAAAACGTACCTGAAACATAAAGGTTTATATCCTGATTTAAAGGATATTTATAAGTCGTTTACTCCGAATAACGAATAAATAGCAACAGGTTAGTCTTGTAATGCTATGAGCGATCGAAATAATTGTCATAGCCAAGGTAAGGGAATAGGTCGGCGGTATAGCAAGGCCTAGTTCCTGTATCAATACTGTACACGCACTAATAAAATAAAATTAGAGTAAAAACTCAGATCAAGTGCAAAGATATTGCTGACCAGCTTAGTATCATGAAGTTGTTCTTCCATGTTACAGCAGAGAAAGGAGTGAATAATGAAAAGTTTGACTTTGATTAGCATTATTTCGATAGCTGTGGCGACACCAGCTTTGGCTGCAGATTTTTTTGTTGGCGCTGGTGTTGGTTGGCAGCAAGACGAGATCAAACGTACCTTAGAAACAGATAGTGAGAGTGTTCATTTTCAGGTTCGTGCTGGGGCGATTCTTGAAGAGAATGTGCGTATTACTGCTGCTTATTCTTATAAGGATGATGACGTTACTGCTGATGATCAAAAGTACAAGCACTATATGCACCTCATGACGTTATCTTATGACTATATGCTGCCGTTTGCTTTTGACGGTCGGCTGGCTGGGTTTATTGGGCCAACGGTGGGGCTTTACACCAATGAATTTGACGACAGGCGAAGGACTCACTACACATGGGGCGGCCAAGTCGGTTTGCAGTATCGTCTGTCCCAAAACTGGAGTGTCGATTTATCTTACCGTTATCTGGATATGGATGTTAGTGGCAGCCTGCATGAGTTGGATACAACTCAGCAAGTGACGCTTGCATTGGATCGCCGCTTCTAGCCATTTTGAGCAAGAAGGCTGAGAAAGAAAACCAAGAAAGAAAATACCCCGGTGAAAACGTTGGTTATTGAGGTGCTGTGTTCATTGGGGTATTGCTCTTGGGGTATTTTTTGGTAACTAAACAACTACATAGTTTAGAAGCCTAGCGCTTTTCGCTCCTTGCGGTTCATGTACGGGTAAGGTGCCACGAAAACATCATTCGGAACTTGGTAGTCTGCTCGGGCTTTTTTCAGTTCAGCCATCATGTTCTTGCCAACCTCTTTGTACCTCGGGTCGGGTCTTCGAATACGTTGCTGACTTCTCACTCCGTCATGGTGTGGGACGTTGTGGCCACCTTCCATGTAGTAGTGGTAGTGCACGATAGGACGCTCTTTCTGCCACTGGGCATCGTTATCCTTGCCGGTAAACACATCAAGGAATATTATTCCGCTCCCCGGCAGCCAAAAGCTGCCGAGGACAAAGGCCGTTAATAACCGAGCGCCTTCTTCTCTTGAGCCGTCATGAAGGGATAAGGCGCTTGGTAAACATTATCGGGAACGTCATATTCCTTGCGGGCCGCGTGGAGCTCTTTCATCATGGTTTCGCGGGTTTGTGCGTATTTCGGGCTGTTAAAGACGTTATTGAGTTCGTTCGGATCAGCTTCGAGATCATAGAGTTCAAATTCACCTTTGCCGTTGTTTTCCGAGTAGAAGTTGATCAGCTTGTAGCGTTCGCTGCGCACACCATCATGACGAGGCACGTTGTGTGCACCTTCCATGTAGTAGTGGTAATACACGTAGGGACGCTCGCTCTGCCACTGGGCGTCACTCTGCTCACCGGTCAATACGTTTAGGAAAGATTTACCCTGCATCTCCTCTGGCGTATCCAGGCCGACAGCATCGAGGAAAGTCGGACCGAAGTCGATGTTCTGGATCATCGCCTGCGGACGCTGGTTCGGTGCTATATGGCCCGGCCAGCGAATGATGAATGGCATTTTCATCCCTTCTTCATACATATAGCGTTTCTCGGCCCAACCATGTTCACCGATGAAGAAGCTCTGGTCTGAGCTATATACAACAATGGTGTTGTCAGCGAGATCGTTGGCATCAAGCCAATCAAGTAGCCGGCCGATGTTTTCATCGACGGTAACGGCCGCTGCCGCATACTCTTTCATAAAGCGCTGGTAGTTATATTCGGTCCGGGCTTTCTTCTCTGCTGGGGGCACGTAGCCGTAGCGCATCTTGTATTGTTCCTTGATTACGAATTCGTTTTACATGGTTAAACTTCGAATGGGTTGAGGATTGAGCGGCTTGCTGTTTTTATTGGGAGCTCATTCAATATAAACGTTTCAATCTAGTGGAGCAATTGTGCGTGTATTGGAGGGGAGAGGGGAATGTCATAATTATGATGTATGTCTGCTTTTTCCTCTTCTTCTTGCTGAAAAGTGAGACTTTTTCGACGTTTTCTGTGGCTTACATCCACTTTCCGAGTAAACACTGGCTCGTATTGATCGCTGAAAGAAGTAAATGTTAACTTTGTCACAAGGTGTTCTGTAGAAACGTTTATACTTCTGTGGTTGTTGATGAGGAGTACAGTGCGGCTTGCTGGCAAAGTATCGTTTGTAGTTGAAGGTAGGATACTTTGGTTAATTAAATCATTAGGTTATCCGAATAAAACGGAAGTGTAGCGGGAGTTATTCAAGGATAGCAAAGAAATATAAAGGATAGTGCACAATGGTTGCCACGAAAAAAAATGCTTTAACCACCGCAATGCTGATGCTGTTTTCGGTGGCTTCTGCGCCATCGATGTCAGCTCAACCAGCTCGGGTTGGAACGGCTGCGCCGAATATCTTGCTGATCACTGCAGATGACATGGATTATGGATCATTGGGTGTGACAGGCTCTACCGTACCTGAGATTTCCCCCAATCTGGACCGTTTGGCCAGCCAGGGGATCCGCTTCAACAATGCTTTTGTAACAGTTTCTGTTTGTGAACCATCACGGGGGGTGATAGCGACAGGGCGCTATATTCAAAGCAGTGGGATCGTCGGATTCTACCCAACCACCCAGGAAATTCCCACTTTGGCCGAGGAGCTCAAGGATAATGGATATACCGTAGGTATTCTGGGCAAGGTCAATCACTCGACACCGAAATACGTTGATGATTATGTCTGGGACTACAGTAAGGACAAGGCTGAAATAGGCAGTGGCCGAGGGCCGAAATTGTACCGTAAACACCTGTCGGCATTCATCGATTCTGCAAAGGCGAACAACAAGCCTTTCTTTATGATGGCAAACTCTCACGATCCCCACCGTCCTTATTTTGTCGACAGCCCTAACTATGAACGCAACGGAAAGCAGAGGCCTTCAAGGATCTATCAGCCTGATGAAATACAGGTCCCCAGCTTTCTTCCTGATCTCCCCGAGGCGCGGGTTGAGTTGGCCCAGTATTTCAGTTCCGTGAAGCGATTAGATGACACTGTGGGCGAAATGATGTCAGTGTTAGATGAAAAAGGGGTGAGCGATAACACCATTGTTCTGTTCTTGTCGGATAACGGTATTGCATCACCGTTCGCAAAATCCAATGTCTACCGCAATAGCAACCATACGCCATTCTTTGTCCGGTGGCCGGATAAAATCGATGCGTCAGTAGACGATGAACACTTTATTTCGATGGTGGATTTAATGCCGACCTTGCTCGATGCTGCGGGTATCGAGATCCCTGATTCGCTAGATGGCCGAAGCTTCTTGCCATTATTACAAGGCGATTCCCAGGCAGATCGTGACTATGTTTTTACTCAGTATCACGAAAATGCTGGTGGTCGGGTTTTCCCGATGGCGGCAGTGCAAAATTCAGACTGGCTGTATATCTTCAACCCTTGGGCTGTTGGGGGCCGGGTTTACAAAACATCGGCGAACAACAGCGATACATTTAAAGCCATGAAGAAGTTGGCTTCGGATAATCCTGAAATCAAAGAACGGGTCGATTTTTTCCTCAATCGTACTGTGACCGAATTGTATGATTTGCGCACCGATCCAGATGCAACAAACAATCTGGCAGGCAAAAGCGAGTTCAAAGAACAGCAAATGAAAATAGCAGAAATGATGCGACAGCATATGGAACAATATCATGATCCCCTGTTAGAGCTGTTCCAAAAACGTGAAGATAACGATTTCTTGGTAAGCCGCACCGCAGAGTTACAGGCTGAAACAAGGCAGAGAAAGAAAATCCACCGCCAACTGAGTGGCGGAAAATAAGTCATCAATAAATGATAATTGCAGTGGCCGAAAGAGCAGCAGTGAATAACTGCTGCTCTTTTTATTTGTTGCTTGATCGCTGCTCTAGTATGGTGAAGGCTTACTGTGAGCTAAAGATCATCCCTGTTATTAACATAACGAAGGAATTTGGTATGTCCGAATGTTGCTCCAAATCTAATTGCACGGACTCTTTCTCTAAAAAGCATGTTTGTCCGTTAAACGGAAAGCAATACAACGTGGTCTCCCCTGAAACCATCAAGCATCATATTAAGTCTCCTTGGATGTGGCGGCCTAAGAACCAGGGATATTATTTCTGCTCCGATCCAGATTGCCCTGTGGTGTATTTTGGCCAGGACGGTTCGGTAATCGAAGTTGGCTCGGTGCGTAATAAAGTGGGTATCAAATCATTATCCAGCAATGCCTTAGTATGTTATTGCTACGGCATTACGAGAGAAGACATTCAGGATGAGCCCCGAATACGTGAGTTCGTGATCCAAGAGAAAAAGAGTGGAAATTGTTCATGCAAGGCTAGAAACCCATCAGGTAAATGTTGCCTGGCGGACTTTCCTAAAAAGGCCGGTCGCTAGCCTCGCACTACTCCTGGAAGACCCGTTTGGCAACCTGTTCGAGCTTTATTCGCACTCATACGAAGATACTTACGCATCTGATTACGAGCAATAGTGCTCTTAGTCATTAAGACGAAGTTAATTATCAGGACTGGTCGAAATACCAGTCCTTTTCGCGTTTTAATCTAAGTTAGACAAACCGCTTTACGGCAAACGCTATAGCCTCAGTATGCGCTTCAATATACAGCGAGTAAGTAATGGGCTGAGGTGAGTCAGTGATTTAGTTAAATGAGCATTCCAGCGAATATTTAAGGTATAGGAAATTGCGATAGGCAAATTACAATACCTGCTCTTGAATTTTGCTTAACTCAATAACGAAGAGACGAAAAAGGCGTTAGCAAATTCTACTCTGCTAACGCCTTAAATAAATAGAACATCATGTTATGCTAGATGAACATGTTCAAGTTTAGTGATGATGCTTAATCAATGTCACAATCAGTACAACTTTGTAGTGCAATTTCGTGCTCAAAGACTGCTGTCTCGTTACCTTCGGCCAGTAGCTCTGCAATTTCATCTGCTACTTCTTGCTCATCTTCCGCTTCAACCTGATTCGCGAGTTCCTCTTCTGAGTAGCCGTAGAAATTTAGCAATAAGTAATCACGCGCTTCGTCCTTGGTACAAGTCACGTTCACCGAAAGATCTGGTTCAACGTTGCCTTGCGCGATAATCTCAGCCAGTTGCGCTAGGACATCCTCTTTCATCGCGGCCGTTAACCAGCCAAGATCAGTGCTTACTTTGGTTTTTTTACAGTTAAAACAAGGAAGTTGGTGAAAGTAATATTGAAAATCAGTCATAGGTGTTTTCTTCTTTGTGTGTCGTATAGCAAGATTATGCGCATTTTCTAGCAAAATACTATCTCAATAGACATTGAAAACTGGATTACCACGGATGATGTTGGTGTATGCAATGTAGTACGAGGTAATGCAGTTTACTTAGCGAATACGATTAGCCTGGTTGTTTTGGGTTTAGTGAAGTGATAGAGCTATCGACGTTAAAAACTTTGCGGCCAAAATTTGTCAGGGGAAATTTACCCATAACGTTCAGCAGAAACAGTCCCCAAGTTTTGTTGATAACGCCTATGAACCCAAGAGTTGCAGGTCGGTATAACTTCTAAACTTAGACCCAAATGTGGATAACAGTTACTGCTTTTTACGCTATGTTTGTCCAGGGTAAGGGGGATGGTTCATGATTTATCGGATGCTTGCAGACCTTGTCGTAATACTGCACCTTTTATTTATCATCTTTGCGTTGCTCGGAGGCTCGCTGGTGCTATGGCGTGGCTATATGCTACTGGTTCATGTTCCGGCAGCGCTATGGGTTGCTGTGATCAGTTTCAAAGGCTGGATCTGCCCTCTAACGCCATTGGAAAATCAATTGAGGCAAGCGGCAGGTGGCGAAGGTTATCCGGGAGGATTTGTCGAGCACTATATCATTCCTGTGATTTACCCGGTTGGATTACGTTTTGATGTTCAGTTTCTGCTGGGGATGGTGGCTATAGGGATCAATATCGTTATTTATGCGCTCGTATATTACTGGTGCAAGCTCAGGCATGACAGGTGGCGGGAATGAAATGCATATTGGTTACCTTAGTGGTGTTCTACGCACTTTTTGCTCTTACTTTTTGTTCCCTGCAACGTCAGTTTCTCTATTATCCCCAGCCTGCCAGTGACGCTTATGGTGAGATGAATATCAGCTTTGTTGTTGATGGGGAAGAGCTTTTAGGGTGGGTGCTTAATGAGGGGCAACCTGAGGCGTTAATTTATTACGGTGGGAACGCAGAAAGTATTGAAGCCAATATTCCATTGTTCAGGGCGGTAATTCCGAATCATACCATTTATCTGATCCCTTACCGAGGTTATGGAAACAACATAGGTACGCCTACAGAGAAGGTCTTATATAGTGATGCTGTACAGATCTTTAAGTCAGTGAAAAGTAAACATGATTCAGTATCCCTGATGGGTAGGAGTCTTGGTTCAGGTATTGCCACATATGTGGCGGCTAATCGGCAAGTGGACAAGCTTATCTTGGTGACCCCATTTGATAGCATTGAAAATGTCGCAAAAGATATCTATTGGATGTTCCCCGTTTCCTTGGTGATCAAAGACAGATACCGATCTGCAGATAGGGTGAAAGATATTACGGCTCAAACCTATATCTTTATTGCAGGGGAGGATAGGGTGATCCACAGGTCGAGAACCGATCAGCTCATCGATGAATTTGGCGATCAGTTGGTAGAGGTGGTTGTCATTACGGGGGCTGGTCATAATACTATTTCGCAATTTCCAGCCTACGTGTCAGGGCTGAAGCGGGCATTGGATTAGCTCATCCCACCCCCCAGAGCCAACTCAAAAGAGCGTTGGTCCTGTGGGTGGGAAATGGTTAAGACTTACTCTGTTACCGTATCTGGAGAATGGGTAGGCATTACGACTTTGATGTCGGCTAGGCCATATTTGAACTCAGCTAGGTTAGAATAAACGGGCGCTTCATCCGGACCGCCCTGTTGTATATGGGTTACCAATTTCTCAACATACTGCAAAGCATTGAAGCTCACGGCACCGTTTATATTGGTGAAGAAATCTTTGATTGGTAGCTCAATATCAGATGCTTGCCCCTTGTTTACCCCTGCCTTTGTCAGGTTAAAAAAGACAGATTCCGAGCTCGGATAACCACCTGTGGTCTCGCCAGTCGCATTGACTATTGGGGTTTCCATTTTTATGACTAGATAGGTGTCAGCCCCTGCTGGTAGGTCGATGGCATTGGTTGGCATGAAGTACTTCAGTTGCAGTGTGCCATCCATATAGTGGCTGAGATCTAAACGAGAAACGGCCATGTCCTGGAGGTTTTTTGCCAAATCGATGGCAAATATGAGCAGGCTGCGACTGCTTGGATCCCAATTGTTGGCGGCGGTGTAATGAATGCCATTATAACGGATTGTACCCTCGTCGGTTGAATTGCCGGGGTTTAGCTGAATGGCTTTACCACGAGTTGTGCTGATTGTTTTCGTTTGCCCTTCTTGCACCCATGCTGAGCCGCGGTAAATACTTTGTGCTAGCACTGAAGTATCTTCAGTGAGAACAATCGAGTCACCATTATTTAAACAGCCCTGTACGTTATTCGAGCCAGGTTTTTCTGTGATGGAGTTGGCGATGATACGGGCATCACTGAATTCATAACCAATCGACCCGGATGTTTCCAGTGACATTGCCACGTCGACAGCGTTGATATCTAAGCCTTGCTCCTCGAAGCAGGTGAGCGGAACACGTATCAACTGCGATTGTTCTGCATTGATTGAAGCAGATACTGCACTGGTAATATCGATAGTTGCCTTTGTTTCACCGGATGCCATAGTGAGTGAAACAGTATTTAGTTCATCAGCGGTATTGAGCACATCGAAATTGTTGGTTTTAACTTTAAATTGGAGTGTGCCGTTCTTGTTTTCATTACCGTTGGCGGCATTGATATCATATCCCTTACCATCTGAGGAAAAGACAATGGCGGCTTTGTCGTCGGTAATTGAAACGGTTAGCGGTTCCTTGATGGCTGTTTCGCCTGCTACGGTGATATTACCGTGTACTATGTTGTTATCGCCACTGACAGCCAGGGCGTTGTCGTCCTTATCGATAAGGTAAATAGCGTATGGACTTGTAGCTTCTTGATCCGGAGCATCTGGATAATATATAGCGACTTCTCTTGGAAGTTTGAGATCCTCGTCATTACCACTTCCATTATCCCCTCCGCTATTGTCTCCGCCGTCGTCTGGGTTGGTGACTTCGCCACTATTGCCGCTACCATTACTGTCTTTAGCGTCTTCGACACAACCCGATAGGCTGAGGATTGCCGCGGTTAAAAGCGCCAAGTATTTCATTTTAACTTCCATATTCTATCTCCTGTTAAATCGATGTAGGGGGATTTGCCTGCTGTAGCTTGGTGCCATTCTTTTCATTCTTTCTTGGAATAATTTGGAAAAGCTATCCCTTAACGCTTTTTGGGATGTATTGTTTGGTTGCTTGAGTTCGCTGTTTTCCCGCCTGGCTTTGCTAAAAAATACTATTTACTTCCATTTCGTTTACTTAGTTACAAGTTGAAACGTTTCTATTCTGTTTGTTTGAAACATACTGCACTTGTGGCTGGGATACAACACAGCAAAGCGGTAAAGTGTGACCACTGAACACATTTTATTACATGGTGTGACATAAATCGTGTTACGTGCTGCGACCGTTGGTTGACATGCTTGGTCGTTTAGGAGGTAGGAAAGAAGCATAACTTACAGTGTAAATTCAAACTTTTCATGATATTAACGGCCAAATAACAGAGTTTGATTGTGATGTGACTCATATAATGAGAATTTGGTTGCGAGGGGGATTTTGCTTTCAAGGCCAGTAATTACGCAGCCTTGTGGGGATTTACATTGATTTACATATGGTAATAGGTAGTTGTGAAGAGTGGTCGAAACGTTTATCCTTTTGCTTGTTTCTTACAAAGCTTGATAGGGGGGGGGCATTTAGCACTTTGGGCGATGGTGTTTTTGTTGCAAAGGATTTTGCCTTTATGAAGGCTTTGAAAGCACACATCGCAGTTCTAAATGATGGAATCAAGCTGTGATGATAATGCGTTTTAAAACTGGATATATACGCACTATAGATGGAATAACTATGAATAAAATTATACCTATATTATTTGGTTCTCTGGTCTGTACCGGTTATGCCAACGCAGCAGATAACGGCGAGTTTCTCATCATGGAAGATGATGTCGATATCATTCGGAGAGTGCCTGAATACTCAACTTACAATATACCCAAGAGAACCTCTTTCTTTACTGGTATGGAATACAATGAAACGGTTTCGGACTATTTCGCCAGAACAGAGAATATCAAGTATGTTGTTGCCGATGGTTCGACAAGATTGCATGATAATTGGCGGATCCGCTATGTATTGAGTCAGATCCAAAATAAATCAGGCATTGAACAGGAAAGCAGTTACAAGAAGACGAACTTCACCATTGCACCTCGCTACGAGCAATGGGTGAATCCTTGGTTTAGCTTTTTTGCAGAGCCGGTTTATGTCCATCAGTCTGATCCCGATGCAGGCCTGACCAACACAGAAATCAAGCTTCGTCCTGGCTTACAGTTTACCTATGGCAAGCATGGCCTGAACACAGTTTATACTTATAGCATGGTTGAGAAAGAAACTGAAAATGAAAATATCAACAAAGAGTTTGATACCTTTGAAGTAAAAGCCAACTACTTATATCGCTATGGTTCTAGATTGAATTTCGGGTTTGAGTTTACGCGTAATGGTTATGTTGATAATTCAGATCCTCAATTCCGTCGCCGGGCTTTTGCTGTTAAACCTTCTGTGCGTATCAAGCATTGGAAAGGTATTGTGACTGAAATCAGCACACCGTATAACTACAATGAAGCGGGAGTAAAGTTGAGTGGATCTGAAACGGTTAAAATCAACTTGAATAATAACTATCCCATTAATAAAAATATGAAACTTATTGCTAATTTTGGTTATTCCATAGTGAAGCTTCACGAAGCCGGAATTGACAAAGAAACTGATAAGAATGGATTTAATGCAAAACTAGGTTTCAACTTGTCATTCTAAATAAAGGTGATTCAGCTGTAAACTTCATCGTTAACCTGATGCTTGAATGTTATTGGCTTGTGCACTACATCAATAGTTGCGAATAGTTTATCCCCAACCAATGGAAGTTGCTTGGGGATAGTTTTTTCCGACTTTCACATCTTGCCTGCTGTAAAGCTCGAAAGTCTAGGGATCATATATATCAATACTTAAAATAATTAGACGTAATATTGACTGTTATTAGTGAAAATGTTTATTGTTTTTCCTGTCGGAAGTAATTAAAAGACCACCGCAACCAGTCTTGCTCCAAATAATACCTTCTTCAACTTCATAGCCATCAAATAGTTGGCGTGCTCTATCTGTGGCCTGATGTATGTCATTAAATTCACCAAGTTGAATATTGATGTATTGTCCGGTGGTGTTATTGGATAGCTCTTTTCCTGTCTCATCGAGGAATATAGCGATGTAATTCATGCCGCGACCCTTATTCCGTTCGATAAAGTTCTGACAACATATTTACACCATTCAACATCTGCGTGGAGTAAGTTGATCTTCCTGTCTATTGCAAGTTGGGTTAAAGGTTCAGAATCATTTCTTATTTTTGTTAATTCAGATATTTTTTTAACTAATTCACTGTGCATGTCGATAAAATATTGCGGATCACCCAAGGTTAACCTTGAGTACGCTTCATCCTGCTGGATTTTTATCGTTGCTGATTGAAGTTTTTTACTACTTACGACACTCGAACCTTTTGGGGTTATTTTATAAACTTTTTTATCTGGCTTGTTTGTTTGGTTCACTTCTTGGCAAGTGAGATATCCTCTGTTTTTCAGTTTTAACAAAGTTCTATATATTTGTTGGTGTGAGGATTTCCAAGGTGATTGATTGATTTTTTTTGTAAGATCATAGCCGGTAGCCTCACTTTCTAATAAGTTGGCTAAGACGACGACTTCTAGATTTCCTATCATATATCCTCTTCTAAATCTGTTGTTGCACATATTATTATTTTAATTTTTAGTTTATCTTCTAGCCGGTATATTGCGGTTTGTTGTACGACCAATTTCCACATCTGCTAACGATTTCTTCATCATTTGCAGTTATGGGGGAATAATACTCAGCCTAAAACACGATAATTGGTGTGTTTTTGTGCTGGTCTGGTATGAACTTTACAGCATAATTTCACCCCCATCAATTGAAACGTTTCGAATTGTGACCGTTTTCAAATCATGTGATGGCCGAAAAGAACAGAGCACAGTAATATTCGGTAAGAACTGTTATGTAGGACAAGTAGCGATAATGTGTTGCTTGCGCTTTATTGCTTTGTGGTGATGAGGATTTTGGGAGATGATTGTTTTCTAAATATATATTTGAATTTGTACAGGTCATTTTGCGACAAATAAGAACGGTTTTCTAAAGTTGTAACCGCTATAACAATAATTATCTGTTGTGGTAGACGAATTCTTCCGGGAAGATAACATTCCCTTCGTCGAATATCTCCCCCCCTTTTTATTTTTATTTTAGTATTATGACAAACAATAACTTTAAACGATGTGTAATTGCAGGTGTCGCTTCCGTTTTGTTGAGCGGTTGTGTTGGTAGTAATGTCGCAACCAGTAAGTTAATGGAATATAACGTAAAAGCTGTGGATAACCGCTATGCTCGTGGTGGTTTGAATATCGCAATGTCGCCGTTATATGCTGTTACTGTGAGTGCTGACTATCTAGTACTTAACTCGCTGGAGTTTTGGACTGGTGAAAACCCTGTGAGTGGTCAGGCTCATATCTTTGATACAAAGACGGATACGTGGTTGGATATCAATAACAATATCGATGAGTCACTGCATTCTGCTCCTATTAAAGTTAGCTCATCAGAATGAAAGTGACTATTTGCCTATAATCAAAGATGCTAGTGATGATCGAATATTCTCGTTTTAAAATAGATGATAATCATGTTTTATCTATTTTATAGCATATAAAAACAATGTAATATTGGTACTCTTAGGCTTGCCCCTGCTATTTCTGCGCAGGGGCTTTTTTATAACCGCTGTTTTAGATATTGTTTTGGCGTAAGACTGAGGTATTTTTTCATCGCGCGCGAAAAATTGGCAGGGTCGGAGTAGCGCATTTTTTCTGCTACGCTTTGAACGCTATACCCCTGGTTCAGCAGTTGCGTGGATTTTTCGATTTTCTTCTTATTTACATAGTCACGAAACGTAGTGTTATTACTCAAAAAAACACGCTGAAGTGTTCTTTCTGAAACACCGAAAAGGTGGGCAACAAATTCGATACTGAACGCCTCATGCTCCCAGAAAGTATCAACTACCCCCGTCAGCCTTGTTAAGGCACCTTCATTTACCTTATTCAGGTCGTACGCTGGAGCGGGGACTCGATCGATATCGATCAACACCGGCACGAAGTTATTTTTCGCACCATAGATTACTTTTTTGTTTACTGTTTGCCCGGTAATTTTTGCTTTGGGATGGCACTGATGGTGGAACGCCAAGTAACAGGGCTGCCAGTTGCTCCCTAGTATTCTTTTTAGGTGGTTGATAATGAAAAAGGACGTAAATTCATTGGCATGGCCGTAACTTCGGTTGGTTTCTGTCAATGAACTGGAGTGGCAAATACGCAGCTCATGACCCTCGTATTCCAGCCATAGTTGGAAATGTGAGCCTTGAAGATGCCGAAGAGAAATCAATGTATGCAGGAAGCTGTTCAGATCGTCGGTACCAAGTAACTTATTTTCTAAACTTGGGTGCAGTATACCCTTATCAATGAACTGGGCAGCGTAGAAACCTAGATCGTTGTGGTTGGTCGACTTTGCCACTGCGTCTATAAGCACGCTTAACAGGTGCGAGGGTAGGTAAAGAGACGGATCTACCAATGTCTTTCTATCAATACTGAACTGCTTTAAAAACGTAGAGGGATCACGGCCGTGTTCATCGAGGAAGCGAAGAAATGGTCTACTGAGAGCTGCGCGGCAAACTGGTAATGATCTCATGAGATGAAAGTGCATTGAATTATGCTCAAACTGTATATTAATGCACCTTGAGAGTGGCTGAATGAGGCGGGGTTTACTGCTTGAGTGTCTTTTTCGTGGTATGAATCGAGACTGAGCAAATATTTTTATTTTTTATCGTCTTTTTCTGATGGCGTTCGTCTTAATGGTAGATAAACAATCACAGCGAGTTCGAAATGCTTAAAGTTGTTAGCTTCAAAATCTGCCCATTTGTCCAGCGTGTGACTGCAGCATTGGCGGCCCGCAATATTCCTTACGGGGTTGAGTACATTAGCCTGAAGGACAAGCCACAGTGGTTTTTGGATATTTCCCCAAATGGCCAAGTCCCTTTGCTTATCACCGAATCTGGAACGGCTCTGTTCGAGTCTGATGCCATTATTGAATACATTGAGGATCAGTATGGACCGCTTGAAACTGAGGTGACTAATGAGCAACGTGCGCTTGATAGGGCTTGGAGTTACCTGGGTGCCAAGAACTACATGACCCAGTGCGGCACCATGAGCAGCAAAGACAAGGCAACCTTTGAACAGCGTAACGAGAAGTTTGTTACCGCTTTTGCCAAGGTAGAAAAACAGTTGTCAGGTCAAACTCGCTTCTTCAAATCAGATAGTATCAGCAATGTTGATATCGCTTGGTTGCCTTTACTTCATCGGGCCCACATTATCAAACAGCATACGGGTTATGATTTCTTGTGTGGGTTGCCGAAAACACAGGCATGGCAGCAGGCGGTTATGGCGTCTGGATTGGTTGAACCATCTGTGGCCGAGGATTTCGAGCAGCATTTCACCAACTTCTATCTGTCAGATACCTATCTGAAAACAGGTCTAGAGTTGCAAAGTAGCACGGCGTGTACCACAAGCAGTTGTTGCGGCTAAAATTTAGTCATATCTTATATTTAGGAAGGTTATGGGGATACCCATAGCCTTTTTGCGTTGGAGAGTAGTTGTGCTGGAGAGAGAGATGCCTGGAAGTACAATTCGTATTGAGGATGTATGGCAGCAATACCAGACGAGCCTTAAGCGTTTTTTGCATTCGAACGTATCGTGTCCGGATGATGTCGATGATCTGTTGCAGGATATTTTGATCAAGACTTACCAGCAGATCGGTACGGTTAAAGACAAGAACAAGCTGAAATCTTGGCTGTTTCAATTGGCCAATAACACCATTATCGACTTCTACCGTAAACGGGCACGAAGCAAAGATGTTACCGAAGATGAGCTTTGGTATACCGAAGGTGGGGAAAGTATTCACAGTCAGCTCTCGCATTGTATTCAGCCGTTTATCCAAGCCTTGCCTGAAGAAGATGCGCAGCTGTTAAGTGAGATTGAACTCAATGGCACCTCGCAAAAAGACTATGCCGAACAGCATGGAATGAAATACTCGACGTTGAAGTCTCGGGTGCAGAAAAGCCGTGAAAAGCTCAACCGTTTGTTCAATGAATGCTGCGAGGTGAAGGTTGATAGTCATGGTAATATTATCGACTTCGAACAAAGGAAGAAGTGTAGGAATGAATGCTAGATCCTGTTTTTTATTATGAATATCCCATCACACATCATTGATAAAGTCGCTCAGTCACTAGGTGCTGAAGGTGTCGCTAACGTTGAGCATATCCAAAGCCTTTGGAGTGGCTATGGCGAGCTGGTAAGGCTGTATTTCGACGGGGGCAGTATGCCTTCTGTGATTGTGAAATACATCCTGTTGCCAAGCTCCGAAGCGCAGTCACCTGGGCATCCCAGAGGATGGAATACATCCCGCTCTCATCAGCGAAAATTGGACTCTTACCAAGTCGAAGTGAACTGGTATCGACATTATGCAAACCAATGTAAGGCGCCGGTGCCTCAGTGTTTGCTGGTGGAGCAGCATGACGATGAGATTTTGTTGGTGCTGGAAGATTTGGCGGTATCGGGATACAGCCAAGTGCACAAAAGTATCGAGCAGCCTTCTCTTCTGGCCTGTTTACGCTGGTTGGCTCAGTTCCACGCCCAGTATATGGTTCATGCCCAGTTTGTGGCTCGAGCAGCAAATCCTGATACCCACTCGGAAGGGCTTTGGCCAACAGGTACCTATTGGCATTTGGCCACTCGCCCGGATGAGTTGACCGTGCTAGAAGACCAAGCACTCAAAGCCGCTGCTGAGCGTTTAGATAGCACGCTAGCACATAGCCGATACCAGACACTGGTGCATGGTGATGCCAAGCTGGCTAACTTCTGTTTTACGCCTGAGGCTAGTGAAGTGGCTGCCGTCGATTTCCAGTATGTCGGTGGCGGCTGTGGCATGAAAGATGTGTGCCTGTTCCTTAGCAGTGTGCTCGATTTTAACGAAAGTGTGGCTAATAACGAGGCTAAAGTTCAAGGTTACCTTGATGCGTATTTTGCTGCGCTGAAGCAGGCATTGCTTGACTACCACCCAGAGATTGATGGCAATGATGTCGAGCAGCAATGGCGCCCTATGTATTGCGTTGCCTGGGCTGACTTCCAGCGGTTTATGAAAGGGTGGTGCCCCGATCATTGGAAGATAAATCCTTATACTGAACAACTTACTGAATCAGCGCTAAAGTGGTTGGTAAAATCGGTAAAACAATAACTTTTTGCACGAAGTTGCTCTGTTTGCATAATCTAGGTTCTTATTTCTAGATTATTTCCTCACTATAAGCTTGGTGGCTTATGTTTGTGCACATGAGCTGCTCCCACGCGTTTCTCTCCTATAATTACGCGAAATGGAGTTCTTAGTGGATAACCAAGCTTCGACAAAGCGATTCAAGCATTTCTACGCATCGGATCTTAGAGGGATCGGGCAGCTCGTAACCCAGGCAGCAATAAGTACCACTCGGATCGCCGAAGGGGTGCACCAGTCAGTCTGGCGTACGATGGGCGTGCCGGGTGGGTCAACCCCGGACAGAACCCGGGGTCTGACAGGGTTTGTTTATAAAAATATCTACAAAATTACCGAGCTACTGGGTAATGGAATCGATAAAGTCCTAGAGAAAAAACAGCCTTGGCTTGAGTCCTTCGACGAAGGTAAAAAGGAAACTCTGGAGCGTATTTCAGTGCTGTCGGCACTTAATGGGGTGATGGGTGATAGGCTGGTTGAACAAGATAATCAATTTGCGATCCCAATGAGTTTTTATTACCAGCAAGAGCCATTGTCTTTGGACGATTTACACGCCGGCCAAATTCCACAAGCGACATCGAAAGTACTGCTGATGATCCATGGGCTGTGCATGAATGATCGCCTCTGGCAAGGGGAGCATGACGGGGTTGAGGTTGATCATGGCCTTCAATTGTCAGCGTCTTTAGGCTATACCCCCGTTTATCTTCGTTATAATACCGGGTTGCATACCTCGCAAAACGGCAGGCAACTATCGGATCTGCTTGAGCAGTTTGTCAAAAACTGGCCAGCACCGATAGAAGAGCTGTCTATTGTTGCCCATAGCATGGGTGGGTTAGTGGCAAGAAGTGCTGTGTATTATGGCCAGGAACAGGCAATGACGTGGCCCGACACGCTGAAAAACCTGGTATTTTTGGGGACGCCTCATCATGGTGCGCCTTTAGAGCGGATAGGTAATAAGTTGGGCATTATCCTGAGTAAAACACCTTACACTGCCCCTTTCAATTTACTCAGTAATCTACGTAGTTCAGGGATCACCGATTTACGCTACGGCAATGTGATCGATCAAGACTGGCAAGGTGTCGATCGTTTTCATAATAAACCCGATGGGCGTATTGGTGTGCCGTTACCACAGGGCATTGATTGTTTTGCGATTGCCGCCACCACTGCAACACAAAGAAGCGTGTTGGCGGAACGATTGATTGGTGATGGGCTTGTACCACTAAACAGTGCTTTGGGGCATCACTCAGTAGTCGAGCACCACCTTATGTTTGCCGAGCCATCCCAGAAAATATTCTATGAAATGAACCATAATCAGTTATTGAGCGACCCGCAGGTTACCCAACAACTTGAAATGTGGTTAGCAAATAACGTTAAGTCGGAAGATACCAAGTGAAAGAAAAGTCTTTGTGATTCAATAGCCTTATCAATTGTACAGAGGATGGTATACCCATAGCCTAAGCTTAAAGCTAGTAACTATTGTCAGCAAAGAGAGCCGTATTGTGAACATAGTGAACGTCGACCAAGGCAATATGCAGGTATACCTCAATTTATCGCAGCCTTATGAAGCTGAGTTTTCTGTTTATACCAAGAAGGTGCCAGATGAGAATGGTCTGTTCTTTAGGGACACCCTGATTGGCGGCAATGTCAGAGGCTTTTTACTCTATATCGATAATGCGCCGGCAGGATTGGCAGCTATTGCGGAAACCTCACAAGGCCACTATGAAGTCTGTGATTTCTATGTGGTGCCTGTTTTCCGCCAGAATAAGATGGGGCAGCAATTTGCCCATCAACTGTTCACCATGATGCCCGGTGACTGGGAAAGCAAGCAAATTGAAGGCGCTGTACACGCGATTGCTTTTTGGCGTAGGGCAATCGGTGCCTTCACCCACGAACACTATGTGGAAGATATCTTCCAGGATCCGTATTGGGGACCGGTAACCCGTCAGTGTTTCTCGACACTTCAGTCTAGAGCCCACTAACTCTTCGTTTTATCCATTCTTGCTTCAATCACGCTGTATCAGTCCTCCTTGTTACCCAGTGCTAGGCTGGGAAGGAGGATTGGTTATCTCGTTATTGTTGTGTTTTGTTGCATATAAGCATGTCACGAAATAAGTAAAAATTCATGTTAGAGTAGTGATTATTTACCTTATTGTATTACAATAGCATCAATTAATTTTTTCGCCACCCCATACACTTTTATTGAATAAGAGAGTTAGCATGAGCAACCAAAAGTCTCTTGATGCGATCAGGAAGATGAAGCTGGAGAACGATACTTCAGCGGGTAACCTTGTAGACCTACTCCCTATCGAAGTACAGAAACGTGACTTCGACCTTTCTTTCCTAGACAACTTGAGCGAAGAGCGTCCTCGTCTTCTGGTTCAAGCGAAAGATCTGGCAGATTTTAAAGCGAAGGTGCAGGCTGACGAGTCATACTGCATGTTCGACGATTTCTGGAACAACTCGACAGTTAAGTTCCTTGACACCGAACCATACGCAGAGCCTAAGCCTTACCCAGAAGAAACAGTAGGTAAAGCGTCGCTATGGCGTCCTTACTGGCGTCAAATGTACGTTGACTGCCAGATGGCACTTAACGCAACACGTAATTTGGCAATTGCGGGTATCGTGAAAGAAGACGAAGCGCTGATCGCGAAAGCAAAAGCGTGGACTCTGAAGTTGTCTACTTATGATCCTGAAGGCGTGACCTCTCGCGGCTACAACGATGAAGCTGCGTTCCGTGTTATCGCTGCAATGGCTTGGGGTTACGACTGGCTACACGCTCACTTCACAGACCAAGAGCGCCAGCAGGTTCAAGATGCACTGATTGAGCGTTTAGACGAGATCATGCATCACCTGAAAGTAACGGTCGATCTGCTGAACAACCCCCTGAACAGCCACGGTGTTCGTTCTATCTCTTCTGCGATCATCCCAACCTGTATCGCGCTATACCATGACCACCCGAAAGCGGGTGAGTACATTGCTTACGCACTAGAGTACTACGCAGTACACTACCCGCCATGGGGCGGTGAAGACGGCGGTTGGGCTGAAGGCCCTGACTACTGGAACACCCAGACAGCATTTCTAGGCGAAGCGTTCGATCTGCTGAAAGCCTACTGTGGCGTAGATATGTTCAACAAGACATTCTACGAAAACACCGGTGATTTCCCGCTTTACTGTATGCCTGTTCACTCTAAGCGTGCGAGCTTCTGTGACCAGTCTTCAATCGGTGATTTCCCTGGCCTAAAACTGGCTTACAACATCAAGCACTACGCAGGTGTTAACCAGAAGCCTGAGTACGTTTGGTACTACAACCAGCTTAAAGGTCGTGATACTGAAGCACATACTAAATTCTACAACTTCGGTTGGTGGGACTTCGGCTACGACGATCTTCGCTTCAACATCCTATGGGATGCACCTGAAGAGAAAGCACCGTCTAACGACCCACTGCTGAAAGTGTTCCCAATCACAGGTTGGGCGGCGTTCCACAACAAGATGACTGAGCGTGATAACCACATTCACATGGTATTCAAGTGTTCACCATTTGGTTCTATCTCTCACTCACACGGTGACCAGAACGCATTCACCCTGCACGCTTTCGGTGAGACCCTAGCAGCTATCACTGGTTACTACGGTGGATTCGGTGTAGACATGCACACCAAGTGGCGTCGTCAAACGTTCTCTAAGAATCTGCCTCTATTTGGCGGCAAGGGTCAGTACGGCGAGAACAAAAACACTGGCTACGAAAACCACCAAGACCGCTTCTGTATCGAAGCTGGCGGCCAGATCACTGACTTCGACACTGAGTCTGACGTGAAGATGGTTGAAGGTGATGCGACGGCTTCATACCAGTACTTCGTCCCTGAAATCGAGTCTTACAAGCGTAAGATCTGGTTCGTACAGGGCAAAGTCTTCGTGATGCAGGACAAGGCGACGCTTTCTGAAGAGAAAGACATGACTTGGTTGATGCACACCACGTTTGCAAACGAAGTGGCTGACAACTCGTTCACTATCCGCGGTGAGAATGCGCACCTAGACGTGAACTTCATCAACGAGTCTGCAGACAACATCCTTTCTGTGAAGAACGTTGAAGGTTTCGGCGAGGTTGACCCATACGAGTACAAGGATCTAGACATCCACCGTCACGTAGAAGTCGAGTTCGGCGCGGCTAAAGAGCACAACATCCTAACGCTGCTTGTTCCAAACAAGAATAACGGCGAGCAGGTTGAGGTGTCTCACAAGCTTGAAGGCAATACGCTGATGCTATCTGTTGACGGCGAAACGGTCACTATCGAGCTGTAACAGCCAAACTGTTTAACGTCTGTCTGAGAGACAGTGAAAAGGTCCTAGGTTGATAAACCTAGGACCTTTTTGTTGCTGTCATATGTCACTAAAGACCAGCAGATAGGGTGAGAGCGAAACATTTTGTACACCAGGGGGAATTGATGTGTTTAACATTTCACTCTCGGGGGAACCGTTTGGATAGTTGGTCCTTAAGCTATTAGCTCACCAAGTTATCTGTTCACCAAGGAATTAGTTCAACAGGTTTTTCATTTCCTGGGCCACTTTATCGACCTTCCCCATACCAACGATAACTTGTAGGCCGCCAGAGCCGATGTGACCTGCTCCCCGCTTTCTAATCCAGCCATAACTTAGTAATGTTCATCTTATAAGAAGGAAGGTGAATATGAAGAAGCGATTCAACGAACAGCAGATCATTGCCATTCTCAAGGAAGCGGAGGCG